>NZ_CCBH010000243.1:0-2339 GCF_001368935.1 Novosphingobium sp. KN65.2 | reverse complement strand
TCGGGCCGACTGGGCCTATTGGCTAATTTTCGCGAGGAAATGCGCGGCGAGATGGGTGGAGCGAGGTTAACACAAATGATCAAACAGGCACGGCCGGGCAACTACGAGATGCGGCACGCATCGCGCCTTCCTGTCTCCCTCGTCGTGACTGCCGAACATCGTCGTCTGGGCGAGATCAAACTCAATATCCGGAACATCTCCGCGCAAGGTTTCATGGTGCAAGGCGGTCTCGACCTGCAGCGCGGCGAGCGGCTCGAAGTTCATCTTCCAATTGTCGGACGTATGGATGCGCTCCTGGTCTGGTCACACGACGGGCGCACCGGTTTCCAGCTCGAAAGGGTCATGCGGGACGAGGACCTGCGCAGGCTCGTCCGGCAATTCCAGGATGAGCCCTGCATTCGCGATCATTGATAGCGGCGTGGAGATGATGCCTGGCACGAAAGGCAAACTGGAGTGCCAGACAGGTGTGCTGGCCAGCGGCGTTCTGGCTTTGGCCTTCCCATGGGCCTTTTCGCATCCACCGATGATCTCGGTGCCATTTATGCAAGCATGCTTGATTTTTACGACCCTGGATCAATCCTTAGCGGAAGGTGCTTACCGCGGAAGGTGGGGTTCCTATGGCCTGGCGGCGCGCGCCGCGCGAGCATTGTCACCAGATTGCGGTATGGAAAGCCTGCTCTGATCGCTGGCTTCCGCTCGTGATCGATACAAGGGTCTCCAAGGTTGCCGCATCGCTTGGGCCAGCGCCTCACCATGCGGGATGAGGCGCTGGAACGAGGACTATCCGTTAAGCTTGTCCTTGACCGCCTTGGCGGGCGAGAACGCCAGCTTCTTCGAAGCAGCAATCTGGATCGTTGCGCCAGTCGACGGATTGCGTCCTTCGCGTGCCGGGGTGTCCTTCACCTTGAATTTCCCGAATGCATTGATGGACACTTCCTCGCCCTTGGCTGCGGCATCGGCGATGGCGGCGAAGACACCGTCGACCAGCTTGCGGGCGTCGGACTTGGTCAAACCGCTATCGGCGGCAAGGACATCTGCAAGATCGTTGTTGTTCACCGGGGCTATTCCTTCTGCGTAATGGGATGTGCTTGTTAGACGTCGGAGAACGTCTCAACCATCCGCGCCTGCAGTTCACCCACGATTTTGGCCGCGGATCGCTTGAATCAGGGATACGGTGTTTGGCTTATATTGATGGCGACAGGGCGGGGACGGGTAAGGACGGGGCAGTTGTTTCTGAAGCGTCTGTTAGAAATCGGTATTGGTAGCCGTATTCAAACCGGAAATGGCAAGCTGGACAGCCTCGCAGGCCACATCGCAGTGGATGCGAAATGGAATATAGAAATCGATTTTTGACAAATGCTGTTTGCTAACTTTACTTAATAAAATTATGAACCTAGTGTCCGTCGGTCTTTGCACTTATCGGGGAGAAAGTCGCAATGGGTCGCTCCACGCCGGACGAAAATCGTGACGACAATGATCACGACGTTAGCAAATCGGACCGCCGAGACAGTGATCGCACGCGAACGATTTATCGCCTTGTTCAGATCGAGCGAGAGGGCGATGAAGGCTTGGGCCGATGCCGCAATATATCCGATGGCGGCATGTCGTTACGCTTGTCGATGCCGGTGGACCTGAATGATCGGCTGTCGATCGCATTTTCACCGTCGGTAAAGCTCTCAGGGCAGGTGGTATGGACCAACGGCGACGAGTGCGGCGTCAAGTTCGATCAACCCATCGACAGCTCGCAGATCTTGAGCAGCACCTCGCAAGAGGCGAGGGCCGAAGGGGCACGGGCACCGCGGTTGAAGGCAAATGTCCCCGGCAAAGTGATCTTTGACGATCAAGTGCTGCAAACGGTAGTTCTCGATCTTTCGCAAAGAGGTGCGAAGATCACCCATGATGGCCGGTTCAAGCATGGTCTCAGGGTGAAGATCCTGCTCGATTCCGGTTACGAGCGCGATGGCATCGTCCAGTGGGCCAAGGACAATTTTGCAGGCATATTCCTCATCGATCCCTTCAGTGTCGATGATCTGGGATCGATCGAGCGCCTGAAGTTGCAATCTGAAGCCGGTAACAAGGACAAAAAATGCTCCTGATCGCCTGAGGCGCAGCGTAAGGAGCAAGGGTGCCCGAGTCTGCCGAGACTGTGCGGGCTTGGGCTGCTTCATGAGACCCGTTGCGGGAAACCTTGTCCAAGCGAGCGCCTGTTCACGATGACAGAGCTCGGGTCCGCACCCACAACCATGGCGACGGATGAGGACCGGCGAGGATTGATCCGGCATTGAAACAGAGGCGTTATCGGCGCCGTCGATAGGGTTCGCAGGCAACTCCATCACCAT
>NZ_CCBH010000242.1:0-8822 GCF_001368935.1 Novosphingobium sp. KN65.2 | reverse complement strand
CTTTTACTCCGCCGTTGACAGTGCCGTTTCTCCTGCGCAGCGGGAATCCGGCAAATGCGCGAAATGTGGTCGCGCCCTGGTCGAAATTCTTAGCTGCAGGAGTTCATCACAATCGAGACAGCGAAACGGCCCCATTGACTTTCCGGTGATCTTATCGACGTGATGTGCGACGCCGTCATTGCATCGGGCAAAGGGCACTCGCAGGTCGCCAGACCTTTGCCATGTCGAGGCACAAGGTCGCCTTCCGTCTGTCAATTTTTCGCCACTATTTCTGTTGATTTGACGGCATGAACCTTGATCCATTCACGCGGATCGATGGTTGCGCTTTCTGCCATGGTCACCTCCGAACTGACGTTCGCATCCGCCAGAATCTAACATCGTTCCAATCGCGCTCCCGGTCGGTTGAGGCCCCAACGCCGCTCGATGTAAAACTCCAGCGACTTTCGAACCTGGAAGCTCAGAACATCCTCTGTGAAGCCGTATTCCAGTCGGACGGCGGCCTTCTGCGCGTCCGACAGGCCGCGCAGCGGCCTGAGGCGTATCTCAATCAGGTCTTCCCAGTCAGTATCTCGCGGAAGCGCCTCGTCTATCGGTTCGGTTGTGAAGCTGCTTTCAGGCAGCACGCGGATGGGAAGGTAGTCACGCCATTCCTGATGGTGGAAACTCCATGCCCGGACGTGCAATCGCTCACCGTCCGATGCAAAATGAGCCGGTGCGATCCACTGGTTCAGGCGCAGCCCGCTCGACATCGAAACATAGTCGAGTTCTATTTTCAGCCGCTGCTCGATTGCCTGATAAAGCTGGCGCATGATGAAAGGCGGACACTGCCGCACGGGCGACGGCAAGCGCAAGAAGTCGTCCTCAGCAGCGCCAACAATTAGCTCATCGGGCGTGCCGGTGTCGTGCCAGAACAGCAATCCGACATGCCCGCGATCAGCCACATAGCATTTGCGGACTGCGTCATAGGTCGGCTTCGGGTCTGCTACCCGCTCCAGATATTCCCTGAAATCGATCGCGGCTTGAGGGGAGGAAATGCCGAACCGCTCAATCAGGTCCCTACGGTTCACCTGCCCACGCCACGTCAGGCATTGATCGAGATAGACCAGTCGGGCGAACATCGCCGGTTTGAGCGTGGAACCATTCATCGGGCTGGACGATACTTGACTCCCCCTCCACTGTCTATATAAATTTTATACATATTGAGATTCGGGGATTGATTAATGCGCATCCTGCACACGAGCGACTGGCATCTGGGGCGCCAATTCCATGGTCTGCCCCTGGAGGAAGACCACGACCACGTCCTCGTTCAAATTCTGTCGACCATCGATGATCATCGTCCGGACGTCGTGATTGTCGCGGGCGACATCTTCGACAGAGCCAACCCACCTCAAAGCGCAATCCGGCGGCTTTCCGACTTCCTAACCACGGTACGAGCAACCTCCGATGCGGCAATCGTCGTAATCGCAGGCAACCATGATTCCGCAGCACAGATCGGTGCAATGGGCGTTCTCGCGAGCGATGGTGAGGCAATTGTGCGTGGGCCATTGGATGAGGACGAAAGACCACTGATCATCTCTGACGCCCACGGTCCGGTGGCGATTTCAGCGTTGCCTTTCGCCTTTGAATATGCGGCGCGGCTATGCTTCGAAGACGAGGGAATTGCCTGTCCGGCCGATGTCATCCGCGCTCAGATTGCAAGTGCGCGCAAACACATCGGCGACGATATGCGCTGGGTCGTCGTTGCCCATGCATTCGTGGATGGCGCAGCGACGAGCGAAAGCGAGCGTCCTCTAGTGCGGACGGTCGGCGGGATCGAAACTGTATCGGCGACCGCATTCGACGGCGCACACTATGTTGCGCTTGGGCACCTGCACCGACCGCAATCGGTCGGACATGATCACGTCCGCTATTCCGGCGCTCCACTTGCTTTCGGCTTTGATGAAGAGGGTCAAGAGAAGTCCGTCAGCCTGATCGATCTTGCGCCTGACGGCAGCGTGGACGTGACGGAAATTCCCATCGAACCACTGCGGCAAGTGCGATCCATCCGTGGGAAGCTTTTGGAACTGCTGGCGGCAACCGAGGTTTCCCATGATCTTGTTCGCGTCGTTCTAACTGACGAAACACCGCAAATTGACCCGATGAAAAGGATCCGGGAATTCTACCCCAACGCGGTCCAGCTCGCATATGAACGCAATGAGCGGCCCGTCGCACAGCGCCTCGAAGAACAACGGGCGGCGATCGACGATCCACAGACACTGGCTTCGACTTTCCTCGAGTTCGTCCGCGGTGACGCGCTGTCAGAGACGGAAACAGGGATTGTCGCCTCCGCCCTTCATGCGGTTGAGACAACGGAGGCAGGGCAATGAGACCAATCAAACTGACCCTCAGTGCTTTTGGCCCTTACGGCGGGGTCGAGACCATCGATTTTCGCGAAGCCACTGACGCCGGCCTCTTCGGAATCTATGGACCAACTGGATCAGGTAAGTCGTCGATCTTCAGCGCGATTGCCTTTGCCCTGTTTGGAGAAGGTGCGAAGGAAGAGCAGGGCATTGGCACGATGCGTTCGGATTTCGCACCGGAATCACTGCTGACCGAGGTCGGCCTGCAATTCGAACTCGGCGACAAACGGTATTTCGTCCGCCGCATCCCCGATCAAACTCGTCCCAAGAGCCGAGGGGAAGGACAGACCATGCAGGCACATACGGCATGGTTGTTCGACGTGTCGGAAATCGCTGTAGACGATGTCAGTCCGGATTGTTGCGGCACCCCGATCGCCGAACGCAAAGTCAGCGATGTCGTGAGGCATATTGAAGAACTGCTAGGATATGGCGCGCAGCAGTTTCGCCAGATCGTGCTGTTGCCGCAGGGTCGGTTCGAGCGATTCCTGGTCTCGAACAGCAAGGACCGGCTCGAAATCCTGCGCGAACTGTTCGACGTGTCTCTTTATCGGAGGCTCACGGACAAGCTCAAAGCAGACGCTGCGGACGTCCGACGCGAGATCGAGGATGGCTATCGATTGAACGGTCAGCGGCTCCGGTCGAAAGGTTTCGACAGCTCAGATGAACTTGGCTCCGGCATCGCGTCTGCGCTCGAGCGTTGTGAATTGAGCCGGCTGACCGTGGCTAAAACAATGGCGGCACTCAATGCTGCGAACAGCGCATTTGCGGCAGCCGAGGCCCAGGAGAAATTGTTTGGCGAGGTGGACGCAGCAGATGCTGCCTTGAAGGAGCTCGAAGGCAAGGTCGCTGAATTCGAGACCGTGCGTGGGCGTAAATCCAGGGCCGAACTGGCGCGGCGCATGGCCGATCTCGAAAGCAACCTCGCTGACGCCCGCACCCGCCACGCTGCGGCAGAAACTTCGCTGGCCAACGCCGCTGGAGAGGCAAAGCGGGCACGCGACGCTTCATTGGAGGCGAAGGCGAAACTGGATGATCTGCGATCTCGAGAACATGAACTCGAGAGCTTGGCCCGCAAGGTCGATGAACTGGGACGGCACAAGCAGGTTCTGATCGATTCTTCAGAACGGCACAGGCAGCATGAAATTGCCCTGAGTGCGCTGAACGTTGCCAAGCAGGCGTATGACCAAGCTATTTCGGACCATCAGAAGGCCGAGCAGGCCTTCGATGAGAAGTTCGACTCGCATGCTGTTACCCAGAGGAACACCGTCGAGCAGCAGAGATTGATCCGCGAGCGAGAGAAGCTGAAGCTCGAACTGGACAGTGCAAATGCTCATCTGCGTGCAAGCGAGGCTGCGGAACAGGCACAGGCTGATTTCGATGCGGCATCGACAGCCGCTTTGGATGCGCAAGCCCGCCATCGTAGCGCGGAGGAAGGTGAAGCTGCACGCGAACATGAATTCATTTCTGCGCAAGCCAGCATCCTCGCTGAGCGGCTGGAAGACGGTCTGCCCTGCCCGGTTTGCGGTGCCAGCGATCATCCCCAGCCAGCTCATGGATCGGGCGATGCGGCGCTACTCGAGAAGGCGTGGCGAGACGCCCAGTCCGCTTCCATCGCTGCGGCAAAACTTGATCGCGATGCTCAATCACGCGTCAGTTCGGCAAGTGCAACCCTGGAGGCACGTCGGGCAACAGTTTCCGATCTCCCAGAGCCCCGGCGTGGCATAGACGAGATCGACACTGAATATCGGTTGGCTGTCGGCGCAATCGAGGAACTCGGTGAAATCGCCGATGTCACGCTTCTCGCAAAGCAAGTCGAGGAGCTGCGTGAGCGAAAGCTCACGACAAGCACCAAGCTCCAGCAGGCCAATTCCGCTCTGAGTAACGCAACGACTGCTGAAGCCGTTGCCCGTCAGGCATATACGGATCGCATCGCGTCGGTCCCGGAGGAGTTGCAGGACCCGGTTGCACTGCAGGCGGCGATCGAGGCCGCGACTGTTGAAATCGATCAGCGTAAGAAGGCGATCGCAGGCGCTATCGAGGAACAACAGATTGCTCACGCCGCCCAGATCAAAGCCGAAGCTACCGAGCAGAGCGCGCAGGTCTCTCTCAAGGATTGCGCGGAAGACATTGTGAAGAAGCAAGCCGGATTTGAGAAGCGCCTAGTCGAACTCGACATTTCCGAGACGGTCTATCGCTCCGCCATTCCCGACATTGAATTGATCGGAGAACTAGAAGAGGCGATTGCCAAGTTCGACAAGGAACTGGCAGGAGCGCAAGGGCGACAGTCAGCGGCAATGAATGCTGTCGGCAGTGCCCAGCGGCCCGTTATGGAGCCGTTCCGGCTCAACTGTGTTCAAACACAGACGGCAGCCGACGAAGCTGCAAGGAACAGCGCTGACGCGCAACAGAAGCATCAATCGCTCGTCGAACTACAAACGAGTCTGGCTGATGAATTGAAGAATTTGCAGAATCTCGAGCAAACTTCTGGCTCGCTGCGCGGTCTGGCCGAAGCCTTTGACGGGCAGAACGAGCTGCGAACTACTCTTGAGACCTTTGCCATTGGCGCGATGTTCGATCAGGTCCTTGAAGCCGCAAATCTGAGGCTCGATCCGATGACTGGGGGTCGATATCGTTTCGAGCGTGACACAGTCAGTGTCAGTGGCCGGTCGAAGCGGGGGCTCGATGTGCGAGTTCACGACATCGAGACTGGCCGGGCGCGCGAGATCATTACCCTGTCGGGCGGAGAAACCTTCATTGCAGCCCTGTCATTGGCACTGGGACTTTCTGACATCGTGGAAATGACCAATGGAGCCATCAGGTTGGATACGATTTTCATCGACGAGGGCTTTGGGAGTCTCGACACAGAAAACGACGCCGGAACGCTGGATCAAGTCCTGCAGGTCCTCCAGAATATCGTTGGAGAGCGACGCGCCGTTGGACTGATTTCACATGTCCCGTTGGTGCAGCAGGCGGTCCCCAACGGCTTCACGGTGCACAAGGGTGTTAACGGCAGTCAGATCGAGGCTCGGGTAGGCTGATTGCCCAATATTCGTCGATTATTATACCACTGAAATATAGGTGAATTATGGAACTATATCGAGATTGGGATAATGATTCAGGCGTTCGAGCCTGTGAGATTTCTGAAGGTCAAATCGACATTGAACTTAAAACCGGAGCAGTTTACCGATATACATCTTCCTCAGTCGGGTCGGCAAACTTTGACCAAATGTTGGCTCTTGCGCGGGCCGGTGAAGGACTGAACTCTTTTATAAATCGAGTTGTGAGGAAACTCTATTCAGCAAGGCTGCGCTAGAGTCTCACATACAGAACCAGCATCGGTTCCGCGATGCCTAGAACAAATATCGAACAATAGCGGCAGGGCAGTAAGAGTAGGTCCGCCAAGACAAATGAATAATCCATTTTGGAAAGAATACGCAGCGGGCACGATTGCAGGCAGGTGTCAGACCGCGTCGGGACACGAAGGGAGGCATGCCCAAGCGTATGCGCGGGCAAGGCATCATTGGAAGAAGCGAGGGGAAGATGGCGACGGAGCCGATAGACGACATCGAGGATTGGTCGAAGAAACTTGCCCCGTGGCGGCAAGACGCCTTGCGCCGGCTCGCAATAAGCACCGACTTGACCGACGGCGATCTCGACGAACTGCTGGCAATGATCAAGCAAGCGGCAGGGTTCAGCCTCGCAAACCCAGCTCCCACGCCAGAGCCCTTCGTGAAGGCGCATTTCGGCGGGGGCAAGCAGAAACCCGTGGTGCTCAAGGGCATCGCTAATGTTGAAAACGTCAACCGCCTTGTCCCAAAGGCGGGGCTCGCTTTTTGTCCAACTGCGCTGACGGTCATCTACGGCCGCAACGGCAGCGGCAAAAGCGGTTTCGTGCGAATCCTGCGGACCGCTTGCCGAACCCGGGTGGAAAAGGCGGATAAGCTCAAGGTACTTTCCGACGTCTATGGCGGCAGTACGGGACCGCAAGCCGCCGACATCATCATCGATGAGGGCAGCGGTGACTCTCCAATCGCTTGGACCAGCGGCATGACCGCCCGGCCCGAACTCATGCAAGTCGCGGTGTTCGATACGTTATCGGCGCAGCTCTATGTCGATGGCGGCAACCAGATCCGCTATCTGCCGTTCGGTCTCGCCCTGCCACACCGGCTCAACGGGGTCAGCCTCAAGCTGAAGGAGCGTCTCGAGGCCGAACGAGCTACGGCGGTCGGCGACAAGGTCGGTCTGACCGACATTGCTTTTCCGCTGCAACGCACCACCAAGGCGCAGACGTTCGACCGATCGCTCACCAAGACCACCACCGATGCCAAGATTGACGAGGCGTCGACATTTGCGTCTGGCGATCAGGAGCGCCTTGACGAGATAATCGCGGTCCTCTCGGCCGGCGCGGCGGCTGTCGCCGATCTCAATGCGCTCATTGGATGGGTGGACGCGATCGCCAGCGAGTGCGAGACTGCGGCGACTGCCTATGCGGACGCTTCGCTGGCGAACTTCACCAAAATGCGTGAAACCGCCGTTCTCGCGCGTAAGACCGCGCAGCTGTCGGCAGGCGCGCTGTTCACCGACGAGCCGCTGCCGGGAGTGGGCAGCGAAACCTGGCGGGCGCTGTGGAACGCGGCACGCGACTATTCGGTGAGAGAAGCCTATGTCGGTTCGGATTTTCCGGTCTTGGCGAGCGATACCGGCCCGGCGGCCTGCGTGCTGTGCCAACAACCGCTGCTCGATGATGGCGCGCAGCGGATGCAGCGCTTCCAGAAATATATGGACGACAGGCTCGATGTCGCCGCCACGAACGCGGAGAAGACGCGCGAGGATGCCGCGGCGGCGCTCGAGCCGCTGACGCAATTGCGCGTAGAAGAATTTGCCGATCGGGTCGAACAGGTCCGGCAGCGCGATGCAGGTCTCGCCGACGCTGTGACAAGTTTCCAGGCCGCTGCGATCAAGCGGCGAACCGATGCCGCCGCAAGACTAGCGGGCGAGGACAGCGACCTCGTTCCGGCGTTCACCTCTCCGCATGTCGAATTGAAGGCGCTGGCGCAGAAGCTGCGCGATGAAAAGAATTCGCTCGCGAAGGCTGGCGAGGCTGATGAGCGCGACAAGCTGACTACCGAGAAGGCCGAACTGGAGGACAAGAAGATCCTCGCCGCCAACCGCGCAAAACTCGTCACGCGGCGCGATCTTCTGGTCACCGATGCCGCCTACAACAAGGCGCTCGGCGAAGTGCAAACCAGGGGCATCACGCAACGCGCGAACGAACTGGTCGACACGCATCTGACCTCGGCGGTCATCACTCAGTTTGAAGCCGAACGCGAACGGTTCGACATCATGCACTTGAAGGTCGGTCTTTCTCGGAAAAGTGGCCAGACCAAGGCAGAATTCGAAATCGATCCGCAAACCAAGCTCACGAAGGTGACCTCGGAAATTCTCAGTGAAGGCGAACAGCGGGCACTCGCGCTCGCGGGGTTTCTCACCGAGGCAGCGCTTACCGATGGCTCCGGCCCGATCATTGTAGACGATCCGGTATCCTCGCTCGACCGTGACCGCAGTGCACGGGTAGCCGAACGGCTCGCCGAAGAGGCCTGCAAGCGCCAGGTGGTCGTATTCACCCACGACATCATCTTCTTTAATGAGCTGTGCAACGCCGCTGAAAACCGGGGCATCGAGCCGGTCACGATCGCGCTGTTCGGCGATAAGGACGCGGCAGGCAAAATCGACCCCGCAGGCATGGTCTGGAAAGGCCTCAACGTCGCCAAACGCATGGGCAAGATCAAAAACGACTTCGCGCCGCTGCCCAAGGTGCTCGCTACCAGTCCGGCCGATTACGAATACAAGGTCAAGCACCTCTACGGGCGCTTGCGGGACACTTACGAGCGCGCAGTCGAGGAGGTGATCTTCCGTGACATCGTGCGTCGCGGCACCGACGTTATACAGACGCAGCTGTTGCGCTATGTGACATTGTCTGACGCGCTCGCCATTCGATTCCATGAGGGAATGACGAAAGCCAATACGCACAGTCACGACAATCCGGCAGCAGACACGGTCCCTGTCCCCAAGCCAGATGAATTCTTGGCAGACATCTCGGCGCTGGAGAAGCTCGTCGAGGACCTTAAGACTGAAAGTCAGGTAGCGGAGGCGGCGAGACCGCAGATGAAACCAAAAAAATAGCCAGATAAACTTGATGTGTTCGTTCGTGTGGCCCTGAGCTCGACAAGTCTGGGGCTGTTCGGATCGGATCTCGTCGAGCTTAGCGGAACGGGCTACCTAGGCGAGCTCACCTACAAAGGGGTTGCGACTACTTTGGGGATCGCGTTCACGCTTCGAAATGGCTTCAATTGAGGCGCGAAGATGACTTGCTAGCTGGCCGCGGGGAGCGTCCGCTATCCCATGTCCGGCGTCAGCGCCCAT
>NZ_CCBH010000241.1:0-16857 GCF_001368935.1 Novosphingobium sp. KN65.2 | reverse complement strand
CAGGACGGGCCGGGGAGTGCAGACTTCCCGGCCCGTTCTCTTTTGCCGCGTTGACCGTGCAGCCCCCTAAAACAGGCATGTTTGACTTTTTGTTCTGACCGCGTAGCCTTGTCGCCGAGCCGGAGCCATCAGGGCTTTCGGTCGGAGAACCGACCCGGGCGAGGGTCGGCCGAGAGGAGAGAGCGTCCTATGCGAGTCGAACTGGCACCCCAGCCGGGCAATGCGATCCCGGATCTTTCAGCGCAGTATTGTCCCGAAATCACCAAGGCCGGCGGCGCATTCTCGATGGCGCCTTACCGCCATTCGAAGTTGCCGCTGCGCATGTTCGAAGCCTGCCGTATCGCGACGGCCGTGATCAACGGTTGCATCGTGTGCATGAACTGGCGCTCGCAGCGCGACTTGGGCCTGCTTGGCGTCGAACATGGCGTGATCGACCAGGACGATGCACCCGACGAGGCGATGTACCAGGCCGTCCTCAATGGCGATCTGTCGTCGCTCAGCGAGCGTGAGCGGCTTGCCGTGCAGTACTCGCAGCGCATGGGCACCGATCCACGCGGTCTTTCCGGCGATGAGGAATTCTGGGCCAAGCTCAAGGGCGCGCTCAGTGATGAAGAGATTGTCGATCTCACATACAGCACGGCGGCGTGGATGGCGCTCGGTCGTGTGGCCCACGTGCTGGGTGTCGATACCGCGTGCTCGGTGGGCGGTCCGCTGGAGAGCGTGGCGGCCTGATCCGGCAAGGAAGAGTGGGGCGTGGCGCCTGGGTGCTGCGCCCCGTCTTGCGTCGGGATCGAGGCGATCAGCCGAAACGACGGAGACGCGCGTCGCTGCGAGGTGCATTTGCGCAAGCTCGCCCCTTGGCAATCCGTGCGCCGCCCCCTAATGCGATGGCCGTTCATCCCCCTGCGTGAGAAATTCGGCCAATGAGCAATCCCTCCTATAAACGCGTCCTGCTGAAGCTGTCGGGCGAAGTACTTATGGGGGAGCAGCAGTTCGGCATCGACTCGGAATTCGTGGCCGAACTGGCCAAGGAAGTGAAGGCGGCCAAGGAAACCGGGCTGGAAATCTGCCTGGTGATCGGCGGGGGCAACATTTTTCGCGGCATGGCCGGCGCGGCCAAGGGCATGGACCGTGCCCAGGCCGACTACATGGGCATGCTGGCGACTGTCATGAACGCGCTGGCGATGCAAAACGCGCTCGAGCAGCTTGGCGTCGAGACGCGGGTGCAGTCCGCAGTGCAGATGGACCAGGTCTGCGAACCGGTGATCCGCCGCCGTGCCGAACGGCATCTTGAAAAGGGCCGGGTGGTGATCTTCGCCGCCGGTGTTGGCGCGCCGTACTTCACAACCGATTCCGGCGCCGCCCTGCGTGCCGCGGAGATGGGCTGCGACGCGCTGCTCAAGGGCACCAGTGTCGATGGTGTCTATGACAGCGATCCAAAGACCAATCCCGACGCAAAGCGTTACCAGGCAGTGGATTACGACACTGTCCTCGCCGATAATCTCAAGGTGATGGACGCCAGTGCCGTTGCCCTGTGTCGCGACAATTCGATTCCGATCGTCGTGTTCTCGATCCGAGAGAAGGGCAACCTCGCCCGGGTTCTCGCGGGTGAGGGCACGCAGACGATCGTCCAGAAAGGAGCCTGATAGCCATGGCCAAGTACGACAAGGCCGATCTCGAACGCCGCATGCACGGCGCCGTGGAATCGTTCAAGCACGACCTCTCCGGTCTGCGCACCGGCCGTGCCAATACCGCGCTGCTGGAGCCGATCACCGTCGAGGTTTACGGAGCCATGATGCCGATCGTCCAGGTTGCGACGATCTCGGCCCCCGAACCGCGCCTGCTTTCGGTGCAGGTCTGGGACAAGTCCAACATCGGCCCGGTAGAGAAGGCGATCCGTTCGGCCGGTCTGGGCCTCAATCCGATCAACGATGGCAACACGCTGCGGCTGCCGATCCCGGATCTGACCGAGGAGCGCCGCAAGGAGCTTGCCAAGCTTGCCGGGCAGTACGCGGAGAAGGCCCGCGTCGCGATCCGCAACGTGCGCCGCGATGGCATGGAATCGCTCAAGGCCGACGAGAACAAGAAGGAAATCTCCGAGGACGAGAAGAAGCGCGCCGAGGCTGATGTCCAGAAGCTGACCGACGAGCAGATCAAGGCCGTCGACGACGTTCTGGCGCACAAGGAGAAGGAAATCCTCAACAAGTGAGGATGCGCGTTCGGTCCGGATCGGGGCGTATGGGATGAGCAAGGCCGAGCCAGCAAGGGCGCGCCATGTTGCCATCATCATGGACGGCAACGGGCGCTGGGCGAAGAAGCGCCTGATGCCGCGCGCTCTCGGGCACCAGCGCGGCGTGGAGGCGGTCCGCAAGGTCGTGCGCGGCGCGCGTGAGATGGGGCTTGAAGCGCTCACGCTCTATGCCTTTTCGACCGAGAACTGGCGCCGGCCCGAGGAAGAGGTCTCGGACCTGATGAGCCTGATGAAGCGCTTCATCCTTTCCGATCTCGACGAATTCGCCGAAGCAGGCGTGCGGCTGAAAATCATCGGCGATTACAAGGCCTTCAAGCCAGATGTTGTCGAACTGGTGGAGAAGGCGATCGCCCGTACCGCCGGCAATTCCGGTACGACGCTGGCAGTTGCGCTCAACTACGGTTCGCAGGACGAGATCGCCCGGGCCGCGACCAAGGCCGCAGCCAAGGGACCGATCACGCCCGAGACCATCGCTGCCGAACTGGACACGGCAGACCTGCCTCCGCTTGACCTGCTGATCCGGACCTCCGGGGAAGTGCGGCTCTCGAACTTCCTGCTCTGGCAGGCGGCCTATGCCGAAATGATGTTCACCGACGTGCTGTGGCCGGACTTCACGGCCGAGCACTTGCGCGACGCCCTCGAGGCTTTCACCACCCGTGAGCGTCGCTATGGCGGCCGCTGAGCGGATTGGCCTGCGCCAAGCCGGGGTCCTCGGCATGATATACAATAAAGGTTCCTGCATGACGTTGCAGGGCAGGGGATGCTGACGTGAGCGATGCTCCAAAGAAATCCGATCTGCAGGTGCGGACGATTTCCGCAGCCGTGATGATCGCCGTTACAGGTCTGGCGATCATTCTGGGCGGTGCGGTCTGGACCGCTTTCGTCTGCGCAATCGCCGTCGGCGTGCTGTGGGAGTGGGTCAAGCTGACCCGCGCGGGCACGCAGAACCCGGCTGAGCGTGGCTTCTGGAATTTCGCAGGCATGTTCTATGTCGGCACCTGCGCGGCCATGCTGCTGTTCCTGCGCAATCCGGCCTTCACGCTCGCGCCATTGCTGACCGTGGTCTGCGGAGTGATCGCAGTGGACGTCGGCGCCTATTTCGCCGGGCGGACGTTCGGCGGGCCCAAGATCGCCCCGGCGATCAGCCCCTCGAAGACCTGGGCCGGGCTGTTCGGCGCGATTGCCGCTGCAACGCTGGTGCTGTTCGGCGCGGCGATGCTCTGGCGTTCTGGCGCGATCTCGCTGACCCAGGCGGGCCGGGCGGTCGAGGAAGTATCCTGCTTCGGCATGCAGCCGTGCTGGTATCTCGGCGCCCGCGTGGTTCCGCTTTTTGCCACGTGCCTGATGACCGGCATTCTCTTCGCGATCTGCGCGCAGGGCGGGGACTTCTTCGAAAGCTGGCTCAAGCGGCGGGCAGGCGTAAAGGATTCGGGCAGTCTCATTCCCGGACACGGCGGGTTCTTCGACCGCGTTGATGGCTTGCTGGCAGTGCTTTTCGTGCTAGGCCTGATGATCCTGTTTCAACCGGGCTCGTGATGATGCGCAGCATTTCCGTTCTCGGCGCCACCGGTTCGATTGGCGCCTCGACGCTGGACCTGATCCGGCGCAATCGGGATGCGTGGCGCGTTGAGACCCTGACTGCCAACGGCAATGCCGTGGAACTGGCGAAGCTGGCGCGCGAGTTTTCCGCCAGCGTTGCAGTCGTTGCCGACGAGGCCAAGGTGCCCGAACTTCGCGAAGCGCTCTCCGGCAGCGGGATCGAGGCGGCCGGTGGCGCTCCGGCGCTGGAAGAAGCGGCGGCCCGCGGCGCGGACTTTACCGTGGCTGCCATCGTCGGCTGCGCAGGTCTGGCCCCGACCATGGCGGCGATCGAGCGGGGCGGCGTGATCGCGCTTGCCAACAAGGAAGCGCTCGTTTCGGCGGGCGAGATCATGACTGCGGCGGTTGCCCGCCATGGCGCGACGCTTCTGCCGATCGATTCAGAGCACAATGCCATCTTCCAGTGCCTGCAGGGCAATGCGGTCGAGCATGTGCGCTGGATCACCCTGACCGCCAGTGGCGGCCCGTTCCGCGACTGGTCGTGGGAGCGTCTGAGCCGCGCCACTCCGGCCGAGGCGATCAAGCATCCCAACTGGGACATGGGCGCCAAGATCAGCGTCGATTCCGCCACGATGTTCAACAAGGGCCTCGAACTGATCGAGGCGCACTACCTCTTTCCGGTCGGGCTCGACCGTCTGCGCATCATCGTCCATCCGCAATCGATCGTGCATTCCATGGTCGAGTATCGCGACGGTTCGACGCTGGCCCAGCTCGGTCCCTCGGACATGCGGGTGCCGATCGCATCGGCTCTGGCCTGGCCCGAGCGCATGGATACGCCCTGTGCGCCGCTCGACCTTGCCGAAATCGGCGAACTGACGTTCCGCAAGCCGGACGAACAGCGCTTTCCGGCGACGCGGCTGGCGCGTGAGGCGGCGCAGGCGGGGGGCGGCATTCCCGCTGTTCTCAACGCTGCCAACGAAGTGGCGGTCGCCGCGTTCCTGGACGGTCAGATTGCGTTCACCCGCATTGCCGCACACGTGGAAGACGTACTCGGATCCTTTGCGCCCCCGGCACCCACCAGCCTTGCCGAAGTGCTGGCTGTAGACGGGGAAGCGCGGGCAAGGGCGCGGATATTGATGGAGGCTGCCTGACTTGACCGGTTCACCCAACCTGCTGACGACGATTTTCGCGTTTCTGCTCGTGCTTGGTCCGCTTGTGCTGATCCATGAGCTGGGACACTACCTCGTCGGCCGGCTGTTCGGTGTGAAGGCCGACGCGTTCTCCATCGGCTTCGGCAAGGAGATCGCCGGCTGGACCGACAAGCGCGGAACCCGCTGGAAGGTTTCGGCGCTGCCGCTGGGCGGTTACGTCCAGTTCGCCGGCGACATGAACGCTGCCAGCGCTCCTTCTGCCGCCGAAGATGGACTGACCCCGCAGGAGCGGGCCCAGACCTTCCATGTGAAGCCCTTGTGGCAGCGCGCGCTGATCGTGCTGGCCGGGCCGTTGACGAACCTGCTCTTCGCCGTCGCGATCATCGCCGCTTTCAATTTTGCCCACGGCAAGATCGTTTCCCCGGCCGAAGTGGCCATGTTCACGCAGGATTCGCAGGCCGAGGCGGCTGGCGTGGAGGTCGGCGACAAGATCGTTGCCGTCGATGGCGAGAAAGTCGCTACGATCTCCGACCTGCCTGAGCATATCGTCCCGTTTCCGGGGCGGACCGTCACGCTGGGCATCCGCCGCGACGGGCGCGACATTGCGCTGCCGGTCAAGCTGGCGGACCGTACCGTCAGTGACAGTTTCGGCAACCAGTCGCGCATCGGCGATCTGGGCATAGACTTCGCGGTCCCCACGGTGGGCGGGTTCTTCGGCGACTCCGCAGCCGAGGCTGGCGGCCTGAAGATTGGCGACCGCATTACCGCGATCGATGACCACGAGATCCGCAGCTTCACCCAGATCCCCGAGCTAGTGCAGCCGCGCGCCGGTGAGACGATTTCGGTGGTTGTCGATCGTGACGGGCAGACCCGTGTCTTCCCGGTCACGCTGGGCAAGGGCGAAGCCGTCGACGAGAAGGGGAACAAGGTCTCGGTCGGCCAGCTCGGGATCAAGGCCGGGTTCGGCGAGATCGAGCCGGTCGGCGCGCTCGAGGCGGTGCAACTCGGCTTCGAGAATTCCTTTGGCATCATGAAGATGATGGTGACCGGCATCGGCCAGATCTTCACCGGCGAACGCTCGGTGAAGGAGCTTGGCGGACCGATCAAGATCGCCAAATATTCGGGCGAGCAATTCTCCCTGGGCTGGGAGGATTTCATCAGTTTCGCGGCGCTGATCTCGATTAACTTGGCATTCATCAACCTCCTGCCAATCCCTGGTCTCGACGGCGGGCACCTGGCTTTCTACGCGGCCGAGACGGTCCGCCGTAAGCCGCTCAGTGTGCGCAGTCAGGAGTGGGCGATCCGGACGGGCGTGGCACTGGTGCTGGCCCTGATGGTCTTCGTAACGGTCAATGATGTGGCTTCGCTCCCGATTTTCGGGGGATAGCCAGGAGGAATTCACTCGCGATCACAATCTTGCCGGGTTTGGCTGCTTGATCGCAGGCCATCCATCGGGCAGATGGCTGCGACTGCCTGCCGTACAGGTTAGCGGTCGGGTTCATTTCTTGTCGCCGACGGCAGATAGTCTCGCGATATCGATTACAGGATTTTGCGTAGAATGATGGGATTGGAAATGGTTCGAGGCACTGACGCCCACCGTGCTTCGCAGATCGCAGTTGTGCTTCTCGGCACCACGATCCTTGCCGGATTGCCTGCGCCTGCCTTTGCACAGGACGCGGGCGGCGATGCGGCCCCGACCCAGTCGAGCCAGACCGCGCCGGTGCAGACGATCCAGGTGACCGGCGCCGAGCGACTGGAGCCGCAGACGGTCCTTTCGTACATCAAGCTGCGCATTGGCCAGCCCTATTCGAAGGCATCCGCCGACGCCGCACTCAAGGACCTCTACGAGACCGAGCTTTTCGCGGACGTCCAGATTTCGAACGACAACGGCAACGTCACCATCCAGGTGAAGGAAAACCCGGTCGTCAACCGCATCATCCTTGAAGGCAACAAGCGCATCAAGGACGACAAGATCCTTCCCGAGATCAAGGTCGCGCCGCGCCAGATCTTCACCCGTTCGAAGATCCGTGCCGACGTTGCCCGTATCATCGAACTGTACAAGCGCCAGGGCCGCTACGCCGCGACGGTCGAGCCGAAGATGGTCATGCTCGACCAGAACCGCGTCGACATCGTCTTCGAAATCACCGAAGGCGACAAGTCCAAGGTCCGACAGATCAACATCATCGGCAACGAGCACTTCTCCGATGGCAAGCTGCGCGGCGAGATGGTGACCAAGCAGGCGCGCTTCACCCGCATCTTCAGCTCGGGCACCAGCTACGATCCCGACCGCATGGCGTTTGACCAGCAGAAGCTGCGCCAGTTCTACCTTACAGAAGGCTATGCCGACTTCCGCGTCGTTTCCGCGGTTGCCGAACTGACGCCGGACAAGAAGGACTTCATCATCACGTACGTGGTGGAGGAAGGCCAGCGCTACAAGTTCGGCGATGTGAAGGTCGAAAGCCAGTTGCGCGACTTCGATGGCGAGCGCCTGACCAAGAACCTGCCGATGAAGCAGGGCGACTGGTACAACGCCAAGCTCGTCGAAGACACGATCGAGAGCCTGAATGACACCGCCGGTGCCTATGGCTATGCCTTCGCCGACGTGCGGCCGCAGTACGACCGCAACAAGGACGACCTCACCATGGGTCTGACCTTCGTCATCCAGGAAGCGCCGCGCGTGTATGTCGAGCGCATCGACATCAACGGCAACACGCTGACCCAGGACAAGGTCGTGCGTCGCGAGTTCCGCCTCGCAGAAGGTGACGCGTTCAACTCGCTGCAGGTCAAGCGTTCGACCAACCGCATCAAGTCGCTCGGATACTTCCAGGAGAAGTTCGAGGTCGAACAGAAGCCCGGAAGCGCCGACGACCGCATTATCCTTGAAGCCAATGTCGAGGAAAAGCCGACCGGCGAACTGCAGCTTTCGGCCGGCTTCTCGAGCCTGGAGAGCTTCATCTTCCAGGCATCGATCCGTCAGCGCAACTTCCGCGGTCGCGGCCAGACGGTCGGCCTCTCGGGCAGCTATTCGCGTTATTCGAAGAGCGTCGAGGCCAGCTTCGTCGAGCCGTACCTGTTCGACAAGAACGTGTCGCTGGGCGTCGACATCTATCGCCGCGACTACAACAGCTTCAATTACTACAACTCGAGCCGGCGGACCAACTATGCGCAATCGACGACTGGTTTTCAGGTTCGCGCTGGTGTGCCGCTCACGGAGTATCTGACCGCGGTCGGGCGCTACACGCTCAACTACGATGACATCTCGGTCAGCAAGAGCCAGTTCTACTCGATCAATGCGAGCGGCGACTACGCCTGCGATCCGCTGCGTGCGGGGCGCTATCTTTGCGAAGCCATCGGCAAGCGCCTGAGCTCGATCGTCGGCATGTCGTTGATCTACGACACGCTCGATAACCGCGTTCGTCCGACCAGGGGCGAGACCGCCTCGATCAACCTCGATATCGCCGGGCTCGGCGGCGACGTGAAGTATGCCCGCCTGCGCGCCAACGCGGCCAAGTACTGGCCACTTGGCGCCGGCTTCGTCTTCTCGGTGCAGGGCGAAGGTGGCGTGATCAAGGGCTATGGAGGTGACAGCGTACGTCTGACCGACCGTTTCTACCTCGGTGAGCCGCAGATGCGCGGTTTCGGTATCCGCGGGGTCGGCCCGCGCGTGATCCGTCAGTACTACAGCGGCGTGGTCGGCGCGGAGACCACGACCATGTCCAACAAGTCCGATGACGCGCTGGGGGGCAAGTACTATTACAAGGGGCGTGGGGAGCTCGAGATTCCGCTCGGTTCCGGTGCCCGCGAACTGGGGCTGCGTCCGTCCATCTTTGTCGATGCAGGCGCGGTCTGGGGGGTCAAGGCGCCCAACCTGATCGATGAATGTGGGGCGGGCTGTTTTATCGGACAGCGCGATTCCGACGGCAATCAGCTTTATTATATTCGTGACGCCAATAACAATATCACCGGCACCACGACCACGCCCAATGGCGATCCTGCCGGCAGCACGAGCTACTTCACCGAAGAGTACCTCGGCAATACCTGGAAGCCGCGTGTTGCCGTGGGTATTGGCGTGAACTGGAATTCGCCCTTCGGTCCGTTCCGGATCGATTTCTCGAAGGTCCTTCTCAAGGAGAAGGGCGACGACACCAAGGCATTCACCTTCAACGTGGGAACACAATTCTGATGAAGACTCTTCTCAAGTCCGCCGCGCTGGCTTCGAGCCTGGCGCTGGTTACCGTTGCAGCTCAGCCCGCTCTTGCGCAGGACAAGAACGGCGGCACCATCGTGCAGGGCCTCGGTATCGCGAACTTCGACGCGGTCCTCGCCAACTCGAACGCCTACAAGACCGCCGAGCAGCAGCGTGAAACGACCTACAAGGCGCAGTACGACCAGGCCAAGCAGCGCAGTGAGGCGCTCAATGCCCAGCTCAAGCCGATGATCGACAAGTTCAATGCAGACCGTCAGGCTGCGAACCCGAACCAGACCGCGCTGCAGCAGCAGGCTGCGCAGATCCAGCAGCTCCAGGAAAACGGCAAGCAGGAAATCCAGCGTATCCTGGCCCCCGTCGGCCTGTCGCAGGCCTATGTGAACGAGCAGATCGAGGACAAGCTCGACGCTGCCGTGAAGTCGGCGATGGCCAAGAAGAAGATCTCGATCCTGCTCTCGCCGGACGCGATCCTTGCGGTCAACGGTAGCGCCTACAACCTGAACCAGGACATCCTGAACGAGCTGAACACCGCGATCCCGTCGGCACAGCTGGTTCCGCCCTCGGGCTGGGAGCCGCGCCAGATCCGCGAAGCGCGTGCACAGCAGGCTGCCGCACAGGGTCAGGCTGCGCCGAGCACGGCTGCGCAGCCGACCGGCCGCTAAGAGCTGATCGGGGGCAGGACATGAGCGAGACGACCGAACAGGTCTACGATACCGCGAAGATCCTGGCGGCGCTTCCGCACCGCTACCCGATGCTGCTGGTCGATCGCGTGGCCTCCTTCACCGAGGAGGAGATCCATGCGGTCAAGGCCGTCAGCTTCAACGAGGATTTCTTCCAGGGGCATTTCCCGGGCCGTCCGATCATGCCCGGCGTCCTCCAGATCGAGGCGCTGGCGCAGGCGGCGGGTATCCTTGCCATCGAATCCCTCGGCCTCGCCGGGACCGGCAAGCTGGTTTACTTCATGGCGATCGAGGACGCGAAGTTCCGCAATCCGGTAACCCCGGGGAACCTGCTCGACCTGCGTGCGGGCTTCGTCCAGAAGCGTTCGCGCGTGTGCAAGTTCTGGGGCAAGGCGTCGATCGGCGACAAGGTGACCTGCGAAGTGAACTTCACGGCGATGATTGCCGACAGCTGATTTTTCGGGATGGGGCCTTCCGTCTGCCTCTCCCGCCAGCGGGAAGGGCGCAGGGCCGGGAAGCCCCACTCCCACTTGCATTTCGGCCCGCTTCGCTGTAAGCGCGCCGCTTTCCAAGGCAGGCCGGTCGGAACCGGCCATATGCGAAAGAGATTCGAAATGAAGGCCGATACGCACCCCGACTACCACATGATCACCGTCCAGATGACCGACGGCACCCAGTTCCAGACCCGCTCGACCTGGGGTTCGGAAGGTGACACGCTGGTCCTGGAAGTTGACCCGACTTCGCACCCGGCCTGGACCGGTGGCACGCAGCGCGTCAACGAAGGCGGCCGCGTCGCGCAGTTCAACAAGCGTTTCGGCGGACTCTCGCTCAAGAAGAAGTGAGCCGGGGTTCCATAGCGAACACGCGAAAGGGGCGGTCCGCAAGGGCCGCCTTTTTTGTTTCGGTCGTGACTTGATGGTCCGCCGAATTCCGCCGGGTGTGATCAGTTAAGGCCGCTGCTCATGAGGTCATGCCAGTCGGCATGGTCCACCGGCACCTGCCGCAGGAATTCCATGCCTGCCGAACTGCCGCGAATCCAGCGCACGATGGCCGGCATTTTTGGTTCTGCGCCCATGCCGATCGAAACGAAGGCGCCCTGGCGCAGCCATTCTGTATCGGTTCGTACACAGCATCCATGTAGCGAGACGTCGGCCAGTATGACCGATGTCTGGCCGCCATTGGAGAATTCCATCGTAGCTTCGAAACTGGTGGAGCGCCGTTCCTCGCGTCTCCGCTCGGACGGGTCGAAGGATGGAGGGTTCCGGTCTTCCTGAAGGGAAGGGCTTGGCGGGGCGGGGCGTTGACCGGGCATTGTCATCTCCTTCGAGACTCGTTGCTTGGGGGGATGGTCTTGAGGCGATCCGTCTTGCGGGGGGTGCCAAGATATTGTCCGCAATTGCCTTTCAGGCTGATAAGCCTAGCCTATGGAAGGTCGCGTAGCGTAGCTGTGCGATGTCATTGGCAGGAACCGGACCGGTCGGTTTCGAATTGTGGAACTGTGCCGTCCGCGGCGTCCTGTCAGGACAAGAATTTCCGGCCCCAGAGGGAGAATACCGATGATCCGTACCATCCGAACCCTAGCCGTCTGCGCCGCGGCGCTTTCGGCTCATGCCGCCATGGCTGCCGATCAGGGGGACTCGGCCGTGCCGCCCGTCCATGCGACCGTGATCGGGCTCGACGGTGAAGCGCTCGGGATGGTGACCCTGCAGGACACCCCGACAGGGGTTCTTGTCACCACCGACATCAAGGGGCTGCCCGAAGGCGAGCATGGTTTCCACTTCCACGAGAAGGGCATCTGCCAGCCCGCGGAGAAATTCGCGACCTCCGGTGGGCACTTCGCTGCAGGGGCTGCCATGCATGGCCTGATGGTCGAGGGCGGGCCGCATGGGGGTGACATGCCCAACCAGCACGTGGGCGCGGATGGCGTTCTCGAAACGCAGATCCTCAATACCGGCGTGACGCTCGCTCCGGGGCCGAAGTCGCTGGAGGATGCCGACGGTTCGGCATTGGTGATCCATGCCGGTGCCGACGACTACAAGAGTCAGCCTTCGGGCGCAGCCGGCGGGCGCATCGCTTGCGCGGTGATCAGCGCGCCGAAGTAAGCGATGTTCGGTCGGGGGAGGAGGCTCCTCCCTCGGCCGCCTACATCCCGGATTACCCCCAGGCGCGTTCCCGGAACCACTGGGTGACGACGTACTTGCGGCCCTGTCGCACTTTCATTGCGTGGTGCAGGGTGGCCGGATTGAGGCTGCCGTCCGGGCGGCGGTTGTTCCAGGCGACAAGCTTGCCGCGTTCGGGCTGGATCAGCTTGTTGATCACCTTGAAGCGCGTGGCGCCTCCGGCGTCCACGTCGTTCAGGTAGATCATGAAGGTCCAGGTGCGTTGGCCGGAAACGCTGCAGTACTTTTCGAAATCGCTGTTGTTGGGCTCGAAGTAGTCGGTGTGAGCCTTGAATTCCTGTCCGACCTCGTAGCGTTGGCCCTGTAGCGGTTCGGCATGGGCCGGGTCGATGCCCGAGATGTCGCAGAGCTTTTGCGCGAGGGCGGCAACGGCGGGAACTTCGGGTGCGAGGTCGCAGGTGGAACTGGTACGGAACACGTCGTCGCCGTTGTAATTGGCAACCGTTGAGGGCCTGTGCTCTGCCTCGATCAGTGCGATCAGGGATTGGCACTGCGCGTCGCTGAGGAAATCGCGCTTCACGAAGAGTTCGAGCCGCGAGGATGGGAAGCGCTGCATGCCCGAACGTAGGAGGGCAGCACCGGATGATTCGCCTGGAGCCGTCATGGGGCGGACACTAGCGACACGATTGTCGTGGGAAAATTGCAGGAGTCTTGCATCGATCCGAATTTTTGCTTTGCAAGATCGCTCTCCGTGTGCAAAGGCGCGCTCCCGCACTGATCGCTGGTTGCAGCGTTCCGGGCGGCTTTCCGGAGACAGGCAGCATTGTCCTTGTCCCGGTGTGGCGATCGTAGCTCAGTTGGTTAGAGCGCCGGTTTGTGGTACCGGAGGTCGTGGGTTCGAACCCCATCGATCGCCCCATTTTCTTCCATTTCCTGAGCGATTTGGCACTATGCGGGTGAAAATCTGCAGTGTGGACCGTAAGTCCACTTGCCCCACGCGCGTCTGGCGATAGAACGCGCCTGTCATGCACGGCTTTGCCAATCCCGCCCGTTTCCTGCGCATCGCCCGTTGGCTGATGCCGCTATGCATGGGCATCGGCGTCGTCGCCGCAACGCTCGCGCTTTACTGGGGGCTGTTCCGCGCCCCGCCCGAGCGTCTGCAGGGCGAGACTGTGCGCATTGTCTTCCTTCACGTTCCCGCCGCCTGGCTTGGCATGGCCGGTTGGATGGGCATTGCCGCGGCCAGCTTTACCGAACTGGTCTGGCGCCACCCGCTCGCCGGGATCGCCGCGCGCGGCTGCGCCGTGCCCGGTGCGGTCTTCACCGCGGTCTGCCTGATTACCGGATCGCTCTGGGGGCGTCCGGCCTGGGGAACCTGGTGGGTCTGGGACGGCAGGCTGACCAGCATGCTCGTGCTCCTGTTCCTCTACTTCGGCTGGATGGCGCTGTCGCAGGCAAGCGAGGCGAGCGCCGGCGGCCATACCCGGGCACCGGCGATATTCGGACTGGTGGGCGCCGTGAACATCCCGATCATTCACTATTCGGTGATCTGGTGGAACAGCCAGCATCAGCCGCCGAGCATCACCATGGGCAAGTCGGCGATGGACGGGGCCTTCCTGTGGCCGCTTCTGGCCGCTACCCTTGGCTTCACACTGATTTTCGCCGGCGTCGTGCTGGCCCGGATGCGGGCCATACTCGCCGACCAGCAGGCAGAGGCCCGCTTGCGCCGTAAGGCGATGAGCGAAGCGGCATTCTGATAAAGACAAACGGCATTTACGGGATGAGCGAGGCAATTATCTGATGCGCGAGGCTATGGATGCCTGGACTTTCGTGATCGCGTCCTACGCCATCGGCGTTGGGGCGACGCTTGCGATGATTGCGTGGTCGCTGATCTCGATGAAGCGGGCCGAGGCACGCCGTGACAAGGCGCGGGGGCAACGCTGATGGCCGTTAAGGCAAAGCACCAGAGACTGGTTCTGCTCCTCGTCGCGCTGGTCGTGTTGATCGGCGCCGGACTGCTTGCGGCCTGGGCCCTGCGCAACCAGGCGAGCTATTTCTATGTTCCCAACGAAATCGTCGCCGATCCGCCAGCGCCTGACCGCGCCGTGCGACTGGGCGGCATGGTCGAGAAGGGTTCTCTCAAGACCGAGGCCGACGGCGTGACCATCGCCTTCATCGTCGAAGATGGAAAGGCGCGTGTGCCGGTGACATTCCAGGGCATCGTGCCCTCGCTTTTCGTCGAAGGGTCGGGCGTCGTCGCCGAAGGCCGGATGGGCAAGGACGGCACATTCGTTGCCGACAACCTGCTTGCCAAGCATGACGAGAACTACGTCCCGCGCGAAATGCAGGAAATGACTGCAGCGCAGGCCGACAGGGTCGTGGCGGAAACGCAATGATCGCAGAATTCGGACTCGCCGCTCTCTGGCTGGCGGCTGCGCTTGCTGCGCTGCAACTCGTCGCAGGCGCGTTTGGACTGACCCGGCGCGGCGCAGCGCTGGGCGGTATCGTGCGACCGGTCGCGGTCGTCCAGGGGCTGCTCGCGCTCGTATCGTTCCTGTGCCTGATCTACGTCTTTGCCGTCACCGACCTGTCGGTGAAGCTGGTGGCGATGAACTCGCACTCGATGAAGCCGCTGGTCTTCAAGATCGCCGGTGCCTGGGGCAACCACGAGGGCTCGATGCTCCTGTGGGTCACGGTCATGGGCATGGCGGGCGGCTTCGTTGCGTTGATCGAACGGCGGCTGCCCGAGCCGACGATGCTGGCAACTCTGGCTGGACAGGCATTCGTCAGCCTGGGCTTCTATGCCTTCCTGCTGATCGCTTCCAATCCGTTCGAGCGTCTTTCTCCGGTTCCGGCGGAGGGGAACGGCCTCAATCCGCTGCTGCAGGACCTCGGCCTCGCGTTCCACCCGCCCACGCTTTACCTTGGCTACGTGGGCCTTTCGGTGGCCTTCAGCTTTGCCATTGGCGCGCTCGTCACGCGTGAGGTCGGGCCGGCTTTCGCCCGTGCCATGCGTCCCTGGGTGATGGGTGCCTGGATCTTCCTGACGGTGGGCATAACCGCGGGTTCCTACTGGGCCTACTACGAGTTGGGCTGGGGCGGCTGGTGGTTCTGGGACCCGGTCGAGAACGCCTCGCTCATGCCCTGGCTGGCCGCAACCGCGCTGCTGCACTCGGCCAGTGTCCTGGCCGCGCGCAATGCGCTGCGCGCCTGGACGATCATGCTGGGCGTCGTGGCTTTTTCGATGTCGATGATCGGCACCTTCCTTGTGCGTTCGGGCATTCTCACCAGCGTCCATGCCTTTGCCGTAGATCCCGAGCGCGGGTCGTTCATCCTTGCGCTTCTGGCAATCAACATCGGCGGGGCCCTGACGCTCTTCGCGCTGCGCGCCGCGACCGTGACCGAGGGCGAACGATTCGCGCTGGTCAGCCGCGAAGGTGCACTGGTGTTCAACAACGTCATGCTCTCGGCGATTCTGGGCATCGTCCTGTTCGGCACGCTCTATCCGCTGGTGGCCGAGGCGATGGGTGCCAAGGTCTCGGTGGGACCGCCTTACTTCAACCCGATGGGCGCCCTGTTTACGGTGCCAATGCTGATCGTCCTGGCTGTCGGGCCGTTGCTGCGCTGGCGCCGTGATGCATTTGGCCGCGTCGGCAAACGTCTGGTGATCCCGGCCATGCTGGTGGCTGCCGGAGTGATCGCGCTGCTGGTCATCGGCGGTGTCGCTTTCCTGCCGTTCATCGGCCTGGTGCTCGCGGTCGGGCTGGCCTGGGCGAGCCTGATGCCGCTGCGCGAACGCAACTTGCGCCGCACGCCGCTGCCCGTCTGGGGCATGGTCATCGCGCATTTCGGCATTGCCGTAGCGCTGTTCGGCATGAGCAGCGAGAGCGCATTCTCGGTCGAGAAGCTGGTCGCAGTCCGGCCCGGCGAGACGACGCAGGTCGGTCCCTGGCTGGTTCGCCTCGAAAAGGTCGAACCGGTGGCCGGACCCAACTGGACCGCGCTCGAGGCAGAACTGAAGGTGCGTTACAAGGGTTCGGATCCGGTCACCACCCGGCCGCAGTCCCGCAGCTTCTGGGCGCCCCCGCAGCAGACCAGCGAATCCTCGCTGCTGACGCGCTGGAACGGACAGCTGTATTCGGTACTCGGCGGCGAGGCAGAGGACGGCCGCTGGCAGCTTCGTCTGTGGTGGAAGCCTTTCGTGACCCTGATCTGGCTGGGCGGCCTGCTGATTGCGCTGGGCGGGGTTCTGGCGCTGATCGGCCGTGTGAAGAGCGACCTGCGTCGGCATATCGCACGTGACAAGATCGCCGACAGGCGCGAGAGTCAGGGCCGATGAACGAGCAGACGCCTCCCAAGGCCCCCAGGTGGGCGATCTGGCTGCCCCTGGCGCTGTTCGTGGCCTTCGTCGCGCTCGTCATGATCGGGCTCTACCGCCCGGCAGACCGTAATGTGGCCAGCACGCTGGTCGGCAAGCCCATGCCCGAGTTCCAGCTGCCACCGGCACTGCCCGGTCGGCCCGGGCTCGACAGCCGGCAATTTGCCAATGGCTCGCCCCATCTCGTGAACATCTTCGCCAGCTGGTGCCTGCCGTGCCGTGTCGAAGCACCGCAACTCGCGGCACTGGCCAAGGCCGGCGTTCCGATCGAAGGCATCTCCGTGCGCGACACGACCGAGGCGCTGCAGGGCTTTCTCGCCGAACATGGCGATCCGTTCCAGCGAATCGGTGCCGACGACGACGGCAAGGTCCAGCTCGCGCTCGGTTCATCCGGCGTGCCGGAGACTTACGTGATCGATGGCAAGGGTGTGATTCGCTACCAGCACATCGGTGAGATTCGCCCCGAACATATTCCCATGATTCTCGACAAGCTGAAGGAGGCCGCGCAGTGAGCCGCCTGCCTGTCAGCCG
>NZ_CCBH010000240.1:0-6235 GCF_001368935.1 Novosphingobium sp. KN65.2 | reverse complement strand
GGGGGGGGGGGGGGCGTTTCTTATTGGGGCTTGGGTTCAGCGATAGCCGAGCGTCGATAGCAGGGCCCGGGAGCGCATGACGCTCCCGGGCCCTGTCGCGTTCAGGGCGCCAGCTTGAGCAGGGCCGTGGGCGCTGCGGGCGTGCGCGGGTTGACCTGCCAGGTCAGCGTCTGGGTACCGCCCGCGGCCACCTTGGGGCCTTCATCGGTGTTGTTGGCAAGGATCTGCGCGTCGGTCCGGATGGCGAAGGTGCCATCTGCCTGCGTGGCCGCGTCGTCATCCCCGCCCGATGCGCCTTTGGCCATGCCCGACATCATACCTGCCATGGCGCCCGGGCTGTTGGCTGGGCCGAAGCCGGGCGCATCGATCCGGACCGTGCCGTCCTGGCGCAGCGAGAGCTGCACGAAGGCGTTGGTCATCGGCATGCCTTCGAAGGTCGGGAAGGTGAAATCGTGGTCGAGACGGGCTTCAATGGCGAAGTCGACATCGAACTTGCCCTTGCCGATATACTCGACCTTGTTCCAACCGGCCTGGCGCCGCAGCTTCTCGGCAATTGCCTTGCCCGATTCAGGATTGCTCGGGTCGATCCCGCCAAGCAGCATCTGCGCGGCTTGCGCGTCCTTCTGCTTGCTTTCCTCGCGCGACTTTTCCCATTCCTGCTTCTGCTGCGCGATCTCCTCATCGGTGCACTTGCGCTCTTCGAAGCTGTCTTCGGCGTAGCAGGTTTCCGGTTCGAAGGCCTGCTTCTTGGACGCTTCCATCAGCGGCACCATCAGGATTTCACCGGTGTAGCGAAACGCAAAGCTGCGGTCCTTGCGCAGGTCCAGTTGCGAGGTGAACTTGCCGGGCGCGAAGATACACGCGGCCAGCAGCAGGGTGAGGGCCGTGGCCGACAGGACGGTCAACGCCCTGCGGCCGGGCATTCCGGGCATTGTGAAGTGTCGCATCTCTGTTCCCCCTGGTTTCAGAGCTGTGGCGGATTTCCGAAGTCAGCGCGTCGCGACGGCGTAAAGCGCGATGGCCGCGGCATTGCTGACATTGAGGCTTTCCATCTCGCTGCTGATCGGCAGTTTGGCGATCGCATCGCAATGCTGGACGATGTTGTGGCGCATGCCGTCGCCTTCGGCACCGAGAACGAGCGCGACTGGACCGGCGGGCAGGGCTTCGGCCAGCGTCGCTTCCGCTTCGCCGTCCAGGCCGATTCGCCAGTATCCCGCCTCGGCGATCTCTTCGAGCGCGCGGGCGAGGTTCACGACGCGCACCCACGGCAGCACTTCGAGCGCGCCGGAAGCCGATTTCGCCAGCGTACCCGATTCGGGCGGCGCGTGACGGTCCTGCGTGACGATCGCACAGGCATTGAAGGCGAGGGCCGAACGCATGATCGCGCCGACGTTGTGGGGATCGGTGACCTGGTCGAGCACGAGCACCGGGCGTGCCGGGTCGCCGTCGAGCACATCGGCAAGGAATACGTCATCGAGCGGTTCGCATTCGAGCACGAGGCCCTGGTGCGGCGCGTCGCGGGTAACGAGTCGGGCAAGATCGGCCGGTTGTGCCCATTCGACCGAAAAATCGCTCGGGAGTTCCCCGTCGAGCGAATCAACGCCTTCGCGAGTCGCCCACAATTTGCGGTGACTGCGGTCCGGATTCTTGAGGGCGGCTTCCACGGCATGTCTTCCCCACAGGCGAACCATGCCCGAGGAGGCGCGACCGCTACCGCGCCCGTTCTTCATGCGGCCGGCCCTTCCGCGTAGGGCCCGGGCGGGTTTTCCACCCCCCTGATGTTCGCCGCGCTTATTCATGAAATGTCCTTTCAACAAAAAACTATTTTCGCTCCTGCCAGTCACCCCATTGACAGGCAAGGCTCGCTTCGGCAAAGGCGCGGCTCCTCGGCAACGGGCTCCTTCCTGGAGCCTCACCAAAGCGGGTTTTCCCGCAAGCCAGAACTGGTGTGGACAGGTGGCCGAGTGGTTAAAGGCAGCAGACTGTAAATCTGCCCGCGCAAGCGTACGTTGGTTCGAATCCAGCCCTGTCCACCACCAGCTTCCCCATCACCGACATCGGAGACACCCCTCCGGGGAAGCTACGGTATTCCTTGGCATTGCGGTATCCGACGAGCACTTCTAGAAGAGAGCCATGCCCGGAGATATTCTCGATAACCAAGGTCGCGGCGAAGCTTCGTGGCGCTGGCCCTCCATCCATCCCGAAGGTCGCAAGTTCGGCGGCATCGCCGGGGTGATCGCGGTTGCAGGCTGGTTGCTGCTGGGCCCGTGGGTCGGTTGGCCGCTTGCTGTGCTCACCTTGTGCGTACTGGCCTTCTTCCGCGATCCTGTTCGCGTGACGCCGCAGGACGAGCGCGCGATCGTTGCGCCGGCCGATGGCCTTGTCACGTTGATCCAGAAGGTCGCGCCTCCGCGTGAACTGACCATGGAGGACGGCAGCGGCGCCAGGCCGATGGATCCTGAGCCGGTTACGCGCATTTCCATTTTCATGAGCGTGTTCGACGTCCACATCAATCGTGCACCGATCGGCGGCACCGTTCGCCGGGTGATCTATATCCCCGGAAAATTCGTGAACGCCGATCTCGACAAGGCGAGCGAGGAAAACGAACGTCAGCACATCCTGATCGAGCGCGGCGATGGCCTGCGCATCTGCTTCACGCAGATTGCAGGGCTGGTTGCGCGTCGAATCGTTCCGTTCGTCAAGCCGGGCGACATTCTTGCCGCCGGCCAGCGCGTTGGCCTGATTCGCTTCGGTAGCCGCGTCGACGTCTACCTTCCGGCCGGCACCGAACCGAAGGTTCTCATGGGCCAGCGCATCGTTGCCGGTGAAACGGTCCTTGCCGAAGTATCCGAAGCCCGCGTCATCGAGGGCGTCGCCCAGTGATCGACGAGTCCGATCCGCTTGTCGACGATCGGCTTTCGCCGCGTCGTCGGCTTGCGCGTGGGCTCTCGATGCGGGCGATCGTGCCCAATGCCATCACCGCAGCGGCGCTGTGTTCCGGCCTGACCGGGATTCGCTTTGCGATTGCGGGAGATTTCGAGAAATCGGTGCAGGCAGTGATTCTGGCCGGATTGCTCGATGGTATCGATGGCCGCGCAGCCAGGCTGCTGCGTGCGCAGACCCGCTTCGGGGCCGAGCTCGACAGTCTCGCCGATTCGATTTCCTTCGGCGTGGCGCCTGCGTTGATCGTTTACCTGTGGACGTTGCACCAGTTGCCCAGCCTGGGATGGATTGCCTCGCTGGCGTTTGCGATCTGCTGCGTGCTGCGTCTGGCGCGCTTCAATGCCCGCCTCGACATGCTCGATCAGCCGCACAAGCAGGCCGGTTTCCTGACCGGCGTTCCTGCCCCGCTGGGAGCAGGGCTTGCGTTCCTGCCGATGTACCTGTGGATCGCGACCGGCATCCCTGAATTTGCCAACGACGTTGCCGTCAGCATCTGGATGGTCCTGATCGCTTTCCTGATGATCTCTAGCGTGCCGACCCTGAGTTGGTCGAAGCTGCAGCCTCCGCGTGACTTGCGCATCGGCTTGATTGCGGTCGTCGGGCTTACGGTGGCCGCGCTGCTGACCGAGCCCTGGTACACGCTGGCGGTCATCACGCTGGGCTACATTGCCCTGATCCCGCTGGGAATCGCTTCCTATGCAAAGGTCAGGCTGCGTGCTCGAGACCAGGCCATACCAGCGCCGGCCGCTGCGACTGGCGACGGGTCGAGCGCACCTTCCGATCCGTCCTGAGTGCGGCAAGGGTCGGTACCTGCACCCGCTCGATCATCTTCCACGTGACCGTGAGCGTGGCAGGGCAAGCCTGAAGCTCTGCGCGCAGGGAGAATGCCTTGCGGCCGTGGCGCATCCAGCTCGCGAAGATGACCCAGAGCGACACCATCGCGCCAAGGGCGAAAAGCGAAGCGGCAAATGCAGTCATTACCATTTTCCTTTCGAGCCAGGGCCCGGTCCGGCGGAGGACTGGGCTGTGGACAGCTTGTGGAAATAACGAATCTGTTCTACCAATGTTCCTTGCGGCCTTTGTTCTGATTTTGTTCTCATCAAGTCAAGCGGATTTTGCGATCGGCATGTCAGGGCGTTGGAATGGCTGCGCATTTCGGTACTCCCTTAAGGATGTGTCCTAGGGTAGCGACTGGGGATCGTCCCCGGGGATCGGCTCCGTTTCCGAGGCGATCGGTCGAGGACAGGGCGGGCACGGCGCAATTTGGCGCTGGATTTCTGCCGGGGACAGGGCTATGGGCGGCCCCGCCTGAGCGGTGCCTGTCGATTCCCGGCAGATCGCGGAGGGCAAATCCACATGGAAGGCGCACATACCGGTGCCGCAGCGGATCGAGGGGTTTCTTGCCCGGCCGCACGGTTCCAGCCTTCCAGAGGTGCAACCGGAAAGGAATTATCTATGGCGGCTCCTGTCGTCACCATGCAGCAGCTTATCGAGGCCGGCGCTCACTTCGGCCACCAGACCCACCGCTGGAACCCGCGGATGAAGCCGTACATCTTCGGCGCCCGCAACGGGATCCACATCATCGACCTGTCGCAGACCGTGCCGCTCATGGCTCGCGCTCTCGACTTCGTTTCGGCTACCGTTCAGGCCGGCGGCAAGGTGCTCTTCGTCGGCACCAAGCGCCAGGCCCAGGAGCCGATCGCTCAGGCCGCGCGCGCCTGCGGTCAGCACTTCGTCAACCACCGCTGGCTGGGCGGCATGCTCACCAACTGGAAGACCATCTCGGGTTCGATCAAGCGCTTCAAGGCTCTTGAAGAGCAGCTTTCGGGCGACACCACCGGTCTCACCAAAAAGGAAGTGCTCCAGCTCACCCGCGAGCGTGACAAGCTCGAGCTGTCGCTCGGCGGTATCCGCGACATGGGCGGCATCCCGGACGTGATGTTCGTGATCGACGCCAACAAGGAAGACCTGGCCATCAAGGAAGCCAATACCCTTGGTATTCCGGTCGTCGCCGTGCTCGACACCAACGTCAGCCCCGAAGGCATTGCGTTCCCGATCCCGGGTAACGACGACGCCAGCCGCGCCGTTCGCCTCTACTGCGATGCGATCGCCCAGGCTGCCACCAAGGGTGGTCAGAACGCGGTTGTCGACTCGGGTGCCGACATCGGCGCCATGGATGAGCCGGTCGCCGAAGCTGCTGCGGAAACCGCAGGGGCCTGATCGGCCCGACGCAATTCGGCATTTTCGTCATTGAAATGTCGCGCGCCGGGTCCATCGGGCCCGGCGCGCCTGTCAATTACTGAAGAAGGATAAAAGCGATGGCCTACACCGCCGCTGACGTGAAGAATCTGCGCGAGCGCACCGGCGCCGGCATGATGGACTGCAAGAAGGCTCTCGACGAAACGAACGGCGACATCGAAGCCGCTGTCGACGCGCTGCGCGCCAAGGGTCTCGCTGCCGCTGCCAAGAAGTCGAGCCGCACCGCGGCTGAAGGACTGGTCGGCGTTGCCGTTACCGGCACCAAGGGCGTTGCCGTAGAGGTCAACTCGGAAACCGACTTCGTTGCCAAGAACGACCAGTTCCAGGACTTCGTGCGCAAGACCACCGAAGTCGCGCTGGGCGTTGCCGGCGACGACATCGAAGCGCTCAAGGCCGCTGCTTACCCGACCGGTGGTACCGTCGGCGAAGCGCTGACCAACAACGTTGCCACCATCGGTGAAAACCAGCAGGTTCGCCGCATGAAGACGGTCGAAGTCTCGCAGGGCCTCATCGTTCCCTACATGCACAACGCTGCCGCTCCGAACCTCGGCAAGATCGGCGTTCTCGTCGCTCTCGAGTCGGACGCTTCGGCCGACGTCCTCGAAGGTCTGGGCAAGCAGATCGCGATGCACATCGCCGCTGCCTTCCCGCTGGCTCTCAATGCCGACGATCTCGATGCCGATCTGATCGAGCGCGAGCGCAAGATCGCCAAGGAAAAGGCCGCCGAATCGGGCAAGCCCGAGAACGTGCAGGAAAAGATGGTCGAAGGCGCGATCGCCAAGTACGCCAAGGAAAACGCGCTGCTCAGCCAGGTCTTCGTCATGGACAACAAGACCCCGGTTCAGCAGGTCGTCGACCAGGCTGGCAAGGAAGCCGGCACGAAGATCGTCCTCAAGGACTTCGTGCGCTTCCAGCTCGGCGAAGGCATCGAGAAGGAAGTGTCGGACTTCGCAGCCGAAGTCGCCGCGGCGGTTGCCGGCTGATTTCAGCCAGCTTCCTTCGGGAATTATCAGGACGGGGCGGGGGGGGGGGG
>NZ_CCBH010000239.1:0-2507 GCF_001368935.1 Novosphingobium sp. KN65.2 | reverse complement strand
GTTTTCGCATTCAATGCGGCCCGATGTGTCGGGCCCTCTCGGGGGAAGACTACGCGATTGCCGATAGTTGTGCTATGTATGTCTGCTCGCCGAGACAAGGCGCAAGGCATGCTGTGGCCCCATTTGCAAGGGGCCGAAAGTAGCAAGAAATGGGACAGGCAATCGCAATGGTGAATGGAGTGGGCAGAACGCTCGCCTGCATCGTGTTGCTTGCCGTTCTCATACTCCTCCCGAGCGCCACAGGCTTCGCGCAGGACCGCAAGCCTACGGTCGTGGCCATGGCCGTAGAAGGCGCGATTGGGCCTGCGACTGCGGCGTACCTCGATAACGGTTTCGAGCAAGCCCGAAAACAGGGCGCAGAACTGGTGTTGATCGAGATGGACACCCCCGGCGGGCTCGACACCTCGATGCGGCAGATCATCCGCGATATCCTGGCGATGCCGATGCCGGTCGTCGTCTATGTCCACCCCAGCGGCGCGCGAGCAGCCAGTGCTGGCACTTACATCGCTTATGCCGCCCACATAGCGGCGATGACCCCGGGCACGAACCTGGGCGCGGCTACGCCAATCCAGTTGGGAGGCATGGGCGGACCGGGGGAAGAAAAGCAGGATGCCAAGGACAAACCGCAGCCCGCAAACACCGGCGAGCGCAAGGCGGTCAACGATGCCGTCGCCTATATCCGCTCTCTTGCGGAGCTGCGCGGTCGCAACGTGGAATGGGCCGAACAAGCGGTTCGCGGTGCAGCCAGTCTGTCGGCCAAATCGGCACTGGAAAGGAACGTGATCGACCTGATCGCACCGGACCGAGCCTCGCTGCTGCGCCAGATCGACGGAAAGGTCGTGAAGATCGACGGCAAGGCGCGGATGATACGCACTGACGGGATCAGGGTCATCGCATTGAAGCCGGGCTTCGGTGATCGCGTGCTGGCAACGATCACCGACCCCAATATCGCCCTGATCCTGATGATGGTGGGCGTCTACGGACTGCTCTTCGAATTCCTCAATCCCGGCTCCATGGTTCCCGGTACGGTGGGAGCGATCTCGCTTCTCGTCGGCCTCTATGCATTGGCGGCGTTGCCGGTCGATCTGGCCGGAGGCGCCCTCATCCTGCTCGGCCTTGCGCTGATGGTGGGAGAAGCCTTCGCGCCGTCGTTCGGCATTCTCGGCATCGGGGGTCTTGTCGCATTCGTGCTGGGCGCGGCGCTGCTTATCGACACCGATGTGCCGGCCTTTCAGGTGAGTGCATCGGTGATCGCCGCGCTGGCAGTTGCGGGTGTGCTGGTAATCGGGGTGACGGCAAAGCTCGGTATCCGCGCGCAGCGTATGCGTGTCGAAACCGGAGAGCAGGGCATGATCGGCCTGCATGGCGAAGTGCTCGATTGGGAAGGGCGCTCCGGTCATGTCCTGGCCCATGGGGAACGATGGGTCGCCACCGGTCCCGAGAACCTCGAGTGCGGTTCACTCGTCGTTGTCGAGGCAATCCGCGGCCTGCAATTGCAGGTTGCCAGACCGAGCTGAGAACGTCCTGGACGAGGAGGAGTATGCAAATGGAAATCGCCGGCGATCTGGGGTTCTACATCCCGCTCCTGTTCATTGTCCTCATCTTCCTGTGGTCCGCGATCAAGATCCTGCGCGAGTACGAGCGCGGTGTGGTGTTCACGCTCGGGCGCTTCACATCGGTGAAGGGACCGGGACTGATCATCCTCATCCCCTTCGTGCAGCAGATGGTCCGCACCGACTTGCGCACGGTCGTCCTCGATGTGCCGACGCAGGACGTCATCTCGCGCGACAACGTCTCGGTAAAGGTCAATGCAGTGGTCTATTTCCGCGTACTCGATCCCAAGAGCGCGATCATTCAGGTGGAGGACTTCATCCAGGCGACCAGTCAACTGGCCCAGACCACCTTGCGCTCGGTTCTCGGCAAGCACGACCTCGACGAAATGCTGGCCGAGCGCGACAAGCTCAACAGCGATATCCAGGAGATCCTCGACAAGCAGACCGACGCCTGGGGGATCAAGGTCGCCAACGTCGAGATCAAGCATGTCGACATCGACGAATCGATGATCCGCGCGATAGCCCGTCAGGCCGAAGCCGAACGCGAACGGCGCGCCAAGGTGATCAATGCGGAAGGCGAACAGCAGGCGGCAGCCAAGCTTCTTGAAGCCGCCAACATCCTGAGCGCGACGCCCGAAGCCATGCAGCTGCGCTACCTCTCGACGCTCAACGTGCTGGCAAACGAGCGCAACAGCACGACGATTGTCTTTCCCTTCCCGATGAACCTTGGCGATTGGCTCAAGGCGCTGAAAGACAAGTCGCCGTCGGACTGACATCGTAATTTCCCCGGTAAACACAGCATTTATGCAAGAGCCCGGTTTTCCGCCATTTTTCCGCAATTCGCGGGGAAAACCGAGTCCATAACGCTCAATAGCTTAGCGTTTGTCAGGAAAACCATTTCGGCGGTTTCGGCCCCTGCTTTGGGAGGGGCGGCATGAGTGCAATCATCTCCGA
>NZ_CCBH010000238.1:0-1133 GCF_001368935.1 Novosphingobium sp. KN65.2 | reverse complement strand
TGCTGATTTATTTCACCCCCCTCCCTGACCCCGCCGTGCTGTCACACGGCGGGTTCAAACTTTTAGGGCGGGCGGCCCTGTCAGACCACCCGCCCCGCTGGATCAGCCCTTATCGGACTTCCCCAGCTTCACAATTGCAATCACGAGCGCGACGGCTGCGATCGTCAATTGAGCTGCTTCATATGCTGTCAAATCACATCACCTCCTTTGAGCGAGAGGATTTGCGAAAGGCCGCTGTCACAGTCCTTCGCCCTCGCTCGATGAAGGCTATACAACGGATTGACGACACTGCGCGCGAAACGCTCTTCACATTTTCGTGAAGCCATTGGATGATCGCCGGCGACCGTTGATGAAAAGGGGAAGCTATGGGCCTCGTATCGCAGGTTAGCGCCGATGACCGGGAAAGCGCATGGCGAATAGTCCGTCATCGCGAAATCATGGAACGACTGATTCCGCTTTGGGCCGTGCTCGGCGTTGCGCTGGTGTTGATGGGCGTGGACCTGGGCGGGCGTCTGCTGTGGACGCTGCCGATGATCGGATATGTCTTTGGGGTGATGGCGGTCGATCACGGCCCTGATTACCGCGCCGCGAATTATTGGGTGCCGGTCCTGGGAAGCCAAGCGGCGGCGCTGCTGCCTCTCATCACCAAATTCTAGATCTCTCTGGAGCGGTGGCAGCTGCCACCGCTCCACGCGCGTCAAGCTCTGCCCTCGAAGCGGGCGATCAGCTGCTCCGCTACGGAAGCAATTTCGGCGGGGTCGGCGGTTTGAGTGCAATCGCCGCCTACAACAGCGCCGAGCGTGCCGCCGTCCAGTTGGACAACGTGGACACGCCACACGTCGCGCCGGAGTTCGTATTGATCGGGAAGCGGCCTCTGCATGATTTCATGAAACACTAGGTCAACCCATTGGCGCGCGTCCGGATCGGAAGACGCATCGGCGTAGTCGGCGCGGCTCGCCATGACGCTGTATCGGTCGCCTAGCATGAATTGGCGTTCGCGCGCGCGCCGGTCCTGCTCGATCCGCGTTACGCGATCTTTTTCCGCCCGCTTCATCGCCTGTTTCATCCGAACATCGTCGGCGCTGCGCGTCAGCGCCGCCATGATGTTGGGGACGCGCGCGGGCATATAATGC
>NZ_CCBH010000237.1:0-2566 GCF_001368935.1 Novosphingobium sp. KN65.2 | reverse complement strand
GGCCGCTATCGGATACGTACTGCGCGAAGTTGGCCGGATCGAGCGCACGCTGTTTCTCATCGACTGGATCCTCGATGCCGACATGCAGCGTCGCGCCCAGATCGGGCTCAACAAAGGCGAGGCGCATCATGCCTTGAAGAATGCGCTGCGGATTGGCCGCCAGGGCGAAATCCGGGATCGCACCAGCGAGGGGCAGCGCTTCCGGATCGCCGGGCTCAAACTGCTGGCCGTCATCGTGATATTCTGGAATACCTTGCACCTGCACGAGGCCGTTGAAGCTCGGCGCCGGGATGGCCTCGATGTGCCTCCCGAATTGCTTGCCCACATCTCACCATTGGGCTGGGCGCACATTCTGCTGACCGGTGAATATCTCTGGCCCAAGGATGCTGAGCCGGTGTAGGCAAGATCGGATTGTGAGTATCGTCAAGGCATTGCGATGGCAAAGACAGCGACAAAACTGCCCAGCGACAGGGTGATCCGCGCCCTGCTGGCCAAACACGATTGCCCGGTTGGCTATCACGAGGTTCGCACCCGACTGTTGGGCGCCATCGCCAGTCCCGATCCTGACGTGAAGCCCATGACGGTGATCGCCGACCTTTGGGGCGGGGAATTGCCCGAGTTCGACAGTATGGAAGACGCCAATGAACTGCTTGGCACACTCGTGATGGCGCTATGGAACGAACTGGCAGCGCACCAGGATCCCAAGACACCATTCAAGGCCATGCCGGTGCCGATGGAGCCGACCGCGGCCAATCTCGGCAATTTTGGTCTGGTGCGCGGTCAGGAGGCAGAAGGGTTTGTCGAAGGGCTGTTCAACGGTGCCGAAGAATCTGGCCTTCCCGAACGGGCACACGAAGCCGTCACGCATTTAGGCGAAATCAGGGCCATGATGCTTGGTGTCGCCGACCTTATCGAACGCACCGCTGGCGAGCCTGAGGATCGCGCGCAAATCAAGGAAACTATCCAGCATTTGCGCACCATGACTGAGATCATGGAGACCGAAATCCACGCCGCCGGTCTCGCCTGCGTGCGTGTGCGGCAGCAGGGCCTTCCCGGCCTTACCGCGCCGTGGCCAACCCGACATTGAAACCCACGCAGGAAATGGACGCCGAGCAACAGCTGCGCGAGAAATTGCGCAAAATCGAGGCCCTGTTTGCTGGGGCGGCAACCGCCGGTGAAAAAGCCGCAGCGGGCGCCGCCGCTGAGCGCATACGGCGCCAATTTTCTGACACCAAATCGCGAGAAAAGGCCGAAGAGTTCAAATTTTCCATTCCAGACCCGTGGTCGCGCCAATTGTTCACCGCCCTATGTCGCCGTTATGGGCTGCGTCCGTTCCGCTACACGCGCATGCACCGCCAGACGGTCATGGTTCACGCCCCCGCCAGCTTCATCAACAACACACTGTGGCCGGAATTTCAGGAATTGAGCGACGCGCTCAGCGCCCACCTGATGATCATCACGGAACGGATCATCCGCGAGGAGGTTTACGCCACTACCGGGGAGGCCGACGAAATCCCCGAGCCAGCACGTCTGCGATAACAATTCCGTTTGACGATTCGCTTAGGGTGTCATTTCGCCCCCTGCCGGAACTGACCCCAACATCCTGTCAATCAGCCCGCGCCTGAGAAGGCGGCCGACGAACACGAGATCGAAGACTTCACTGGTGTCTCCCGACGAATTTGTCCCGCCTGCCGCTGCGGTCACATGATCTATATTGAAGTGCTTGAACGGATTTCGCCATCACCAGGGCCCCAATTCTGGCTGGAAACATCATGACAATCCTCCATCGGCCACCGATGATCGCCCCAATCGCCGGGTTCAAAAGGCTATAGCCAGCTTGTCGCCTGAGCCAGAAACTGGCGCGAACAGCCTCAATTCGACCGCCTTGCCAGCTTCCAACCTGGTTTTACAGCCTACGGCGCCACTCGCCACAAGACGATGCTGTCGGTCAAAATGCTCGCCGGCATATCTTGAAAGCCGGTTGCTCCATACAATCCCCATAGGCGCAACGCTGCGCTGGCGGCTTCGTTCAACACGCTTTTAGCTCACCGCCGCGGCAATCAGGCTGTGCCCTCTCCCTTGCGTCGCGCGCCGCGGCGCCAACCTAAAAGCGCTCTTCATTATGTGAAAATGTGCCATATCGAATTGAACCAAATGGCATTTTAGATGAACAAGCGCTGTTGACACTGACACAATCCGGACAACCTGAGTCCGCCGGACGTCGGCGCGGGTCGAACACAGTGCATACTATGCAATCTAGACAATTGGTGCAATCGGTGCGATAAAGGATCCAGATTGCAGTATGGAGTCATCCCGTGCCGAGCCTTGCCGCAGATAGCCTACCTCTCCGGGGATTGAGTGCCGGCGACGTGCGCGCTGCGCTGAAGAGCAGCAATCCAAAGGCGCGCTCCAGCGATCTTAACATGATGGCAGAGATCCTCTCCTTTGTTTCAGGCGTTATCGCCGAACTCCCGAAGGCGGAGCAAAGCGAACTCGCGCGCGAAAAAGATGAGGTCCGCCGGATCCTGATCGAAGCCGTTCATAGCGGCCGACCCGAAACGCGGGT
>NZ_CCBH010000236.1:0-7182 GCF_001368935.1 Novosphingobium sp. KN65.2 | reverse complement strand
TGAATGAGTTCGATGCCTTCGAGGATGACGCCGGCGGTGGCTTGGGACTTGAAACCGAGCATGGGCCGGATGCGGCGCTTGATACGCCGGTGATGCTGTTCGATCCGGTTATTCATATATTGGCTCTGCCGGACCTTGAGCGGCACGGCCTTCGACCGAGTTCGCATCCTGACTTCGGCATGGCATGTCCGCGCTGCTTCCAGATTGGTCTGACTGCCGTGGATGGTCACCTGGACGGGCAGGCCGTGGCGCTTGTAGGCCCTTCGGAAGATGCGCTTCGCATCCTTGTGATTGCGCGTCTTCGAAAACAGGAAATCGACCGTGGCGCCCGATTTGTCGATCGCCCGGTAGAGGTACATCCACTCGCCCTTCACCTTGATATAGGTCTCATCAACGTTCCATTTGCTCGTCACCGACCGCTTGCGAGCGTTAAACGCGTCCAGCAATTGTGGCGTATAGTGCAGCACCCAGCGGTGGATCGTCGAATGGTCGACCGCCACGCCGCGCTCGGCGATCATTTCCTCCATATCCCGCAGGCTCAACCCGTAGGTCAGGTACCAGCGTACGCACAGCAGGATCAGCGAGCCCTCGAAATGGCGACCCTTGAACAACAATCGCTTCTCCGAAAGCCGAAACTGCGCCAACCTTCTCACATCGCGCCAAAATTTGCGACAGAACCTTTGAATCTGAAGTTCGCTCTTCCCTCTCCTCTTGAACACGAACATGACAATCAGGCACTAAAATTCAGAAACGTCGATCTTTTTACCCCGCATGAAACGGGAAAGCCGGTAGGGGCGCGGATCGACGATGGGGTCCTGCCCGGTAACTATGTCAGCAACCAGATGGGCGGCGCCCGGTCCGATGCCAAAGCCATGCCCGCTGAAACCCGCAGCCAGGATCAGTCCGGGCACGTCCGGCACTTCTCCGATCACGGGAACGCCGTCGGGCGTGCTGTCCACAAAGCCCGCCCAGCTGGCGACCATCGGCACCGATTCCAGAGCCGGGATCAGCCCCGCGGCGCGCTTCAGCGTCAGGCGCACCGTCCTGGGGTCGGGCGTGGGATCAAGGATGCGCATCGCCTCCATCGGCGTTCGCCGGTCGAGACGCCAGCGCGAAAGGCTTTCATGGCCAGCGCGAATGCCGTGCAACCCACCGGGTGATGTTTTCTTCCACCGCTTCCTGAACATCGGAATGAATTCGCGGTGGAACCGTACGAACTGCAGCGTCGGATCGACCATGGCGCGGCCACTGATCGCCAATGTGTGACACCCCTCGCCACGATAGGTGATCGAGACCGAATCGCTGACGAATGCATTTGGCAGCTTCAGCGGACCGGTCCCGACCGCCAGGATGGTCTGACGCACGGTCGCCTGCGGGAAGCGGATGCCGAGCTGGTTGCAGAATGAGGACGCCCAAGCTCCCCCCGCATGAATGACCCTTGGTGTGCGGATCGTTCCCCTTTCGGTGACGACGGCGCTCACCGCGCCGCCTGTGGTCTCGATGCCGCGCGCCGCGCAGGCCTGATGCACCGTCCCGCCAAGCGCCATCAGCGCCCTGGCTACGGCGGGCACGGCGAGGGCCGGATTGGCAATACCGTCCATCTGCGAATGGACGCCGCCCTTCCAGCGCTGGCCGGTGAAACTTCCATGCTGCGTGGCTTGGTCACTGGTCAGCAGGCGCGTCTTGACGCCGACGGACCGTGCATATTCACCCCAGCGCGCCCAGGTTTCGAGTTCCTGGTCGTTGTTGCTGACGTAAAAGAGGCCGCAGCGGCGAAAGCCCGTCTCCTCGCCGCTTTCGTTTCCAAACTGCTCCCAGAGATCGAGCGCCTTCGTCGCCAGCGGCAGCTCGCGCTCGTCGCGGTTCTGCTGCCGGCACCAGCCCCAGTTGCGGCTCGACTGCTCGCCGCCCACGACGCCCTTCTCCACCAGCGCGACCTTCAGCCCGCGCTGGGCCAGATAGTAGGCGGTAAAAGTGCCGATGATGCCTCCGCCGATGATAACGGCGTCAGCTTCGGCAGGTAGTGTGGGCGTGGATTTGATGAAACGCAGCGGCGCAGGCATTATAGGGGTTTCCAGTGAGCAGAAGAGTCAGGCAAAACCGAAAATGGCCTTGACCATGTCCCGTTGTGAAGCGTGCGGTATTCGATAACGGACGACACACCATCCCGTTCTTCACCCGCGGTCAGGCGACCGGGCGCTGAATCGCGAAGACCTTTTTCACATATTCCTCGCTGAGCCACTCGCAGCCGTCGCCGCGCACGAACATGAAGACATCGCCCTTCTTGAAGGTGACGCTGCCCCTATCGTCGCTGAAGGTGACCTTTCCTTCCAGCAGCAACATCAGCTCAACCTGCCGATAGGGGATCTGGCGTCGGCGATAGGGTGTTGAGTCCCATGTACCGCAGGCAAACTCCTGATTGGCGGACCGATAATCGGAATTGCCCCGGCACGTCGGAGCCGGGCTGAGCAGATTTTCCGGCGGCGGCGGATTGGATGGCGACAGCGGCGCATTCTTGTCGATCAGGACCGACAATGCGGGGCTTCCCGGTGCCTGGGTCGGCGCTGCATAGACGATCGCCAGCAGATCATCGGAGGCGCGCCACTGGAAGCTGGTGCCGACCGGCACGGCAGCGCCATTGTCCGGTTCGATCACCAGCGTGCCGGCGTCGCTCTCGATTTCGAGACGGCCCGCGAGAACGAGCACGAACTCGTCCGTGGGAAGCGCCTCGACCTGGCCTTCACCACGCAGCGCGAACGCTGCCACCTGCGTCGCAGCGTCAGCGAAGGCTGGCTTCGCCCTGCCTTGCAGCCAGTCGCTGGAGGGAGCCGTGGCGGCCGCATAGGCGCGCATGTCGATGACCGCGCCGACCTTCTGGTTCAGGGCGGCGCTCATAGTATCGCCATCGAGATTGAGCATCTCATTCACCTCACGAAATGGTTCACAAATGCCTTCCCTTGATCTCAAGGGTCGCAGGCGGTCATCGGGTCGTCAGCGCGACGAACGACTTCGAGCCAAGCATATCGGCCTCCTCTCCGCGGCGTGATGATACCGTCCGTCAAGTCTAACGATGCCGCGCCGCTAGATCACGCCATTGTTGCCCACCGATTGAGAACAGAATCCCCGACAAACGAGGGCCGACAACACGATCTACCATTATGGCTGATATCAACAGCACCCGAACTCAGCGTTAAGCTCAGCCACATTTTCGTCCGACAAGATGCGCGTGGGCATGCCGCGCAGCATTACCAGCAGCTTCGCGGTCTCTTCCAGTTCTTCCGCCGCATAGACGGCCGAGACAATGTCCTTGCCGGTGACGACCGGCCCGTGATTGGCGAGGAGGATTGCAGCATATTTCCCGTCGAGCGCCCGGATCAGATCGCCTGCCTTCTCATCGCCCGGCCGCACATAGTCCAGGCGCTTTACATGGCCAACGCGCATGACGACATATGGCGTCAGCGGAGGGATGCAGTCGTCGGAGTCAATGTCACTAAGGCAGGAGAGCGCCGTCGCATGGGTTGAATGAAGGTGTACCACTGCTCCGGTCTGCGGCCGCGTCTCGTAAAATGCCTTGTGCAGAAACACTTCCTTGGACGGCTTATCCCCCGATATGTGGTGTCCGTCACGCGTGATCTTGCTGATCTTCGCGGGATCGAGAAATCCGAGGCAAGAGTTTGTGGGCGTCACGAGTATCCCGTCATCGACCGCGGCACTCATGTTGCCTGCTGCGCCGACCGAGAACCCACGCTCAAATAGCGATCGCCCCAAGCGTACCATATCCTCGCGGACTCTGTTTTCCGAGCTGCTCACTTGCCTTCCAATCTTTCCAACGCTTTGACGAAGAAATCAGGGGCACCGAAGTTACCTGACTTCAGGGCGAGGGCAATCGGCTGGTCCCCGTTCGAAAGAAGCACCGGGACGCCTGGGTCAATTTCCTGCCCGATCGTCAGAGCGCCGAGATCCAGCGCCGACACAACCGCGCCGGACGTTTCGCCGCCGGCCACGACCAACCGTGTCACACCCGACCGAACCAGCTTGATGGCCGTGTCGGCGAAGAAAGCATCGAGTCTGGCCGCGACTACTTCGCGACCATATTTCGCCTGCATGGTCTTGACCTTCTCAGGCGTACCCGAGGAATAAGCGAGCGGAGCCTGACCGCGATTGCGTGTCAAGAATTCCACAACCTGGCCTGAGGTGGTCTCTTCGCTCATCACCTTGTCAACGTCGATCGCCAGAGCCGGATGGTTTTGCCTATGGATATCGATCTGGCCACGGGTCGCACCAGAGCAGCTTCCCGCGAGGATCGCTTCCGGCCCCTTTGCGCCGATCAGCCGGCCGGAGTTGCCTGAAGCGAGCCCGCGCCGAATGAAATTCTCTGCCAGACCAATCGCTATGCCAGACCCGCCTGTTACCAGTCTGTGACCGGCAATCGCCGACCCGATTGTGATCAGATCCTGATCGGACGTTGCATCGACAATCACCAGAACATCATCTTTCGCGGCAAGCGCGGCGGCGACCTCCTCGCCCCCCTTGCGAACCGTATCCAGCGCGACATGGCCAACGGAGCCTCTGGTCTGGTATCGCAGCCATCGGCGAAGATCCGGGTCCGTCATGGGGGTGAGCGGATGGTTCTGCATGCCGGATTCGCTCAAAAGCCGGTCATGAACGAAAAGATGCGCCATATAGACCGTGCGGCCGGCGCCCGGGAAAGCCGGACATGCGACAACGCCTTTCACATCAAGCGCGGCCGCCAGCGCTTCGCCCACGGGCCCAATATTGCCCGCACGCGTCGAATCGAATGTCGAGCAATATTTGAAGACGATCTGCCGGCAGCCCTGGGCCAGCAGCCAGTTCAACGCTTCAAGCGATTGCGCTACCGCCTCCTCGGCCGGAACAGTTCGGCTTTTAAGGGCAACCACACCCGCCTCAATATCAGCCGGCGCAGCGGATTTCGGCACGCCGAGAAACTGCGCGGTGCGTAGGCCACCCTTGGGGTGCAGGCCCTTTGCAATTGTATTGGCAATATCGCTTGCGCCGGTAAAATCGTCGGCGATTACACCCAAAAGCACATCGTTTCCCTTCTCCGCGACGGCGCGCCACTTCCGGACGGCCTGCTCCGGACTTGCGAAAGCCGACGAACCGCAGACTTACTTTTGCGAACTTCCCTGGGCGCAGGCGTGCGCATTCAGTGCGGAGGACATATGCAGCACGCCCAGTTCGGGACTCGCAAGCACCGGCACCACCATGTCGCTCATCTCATTTAGGGCATTGGCCATAGATGCCTGAGCAAGAACGACCACGTCCACCTTCTCCATGATCGAAGCCAGGCCTTCCCGTATCATCGCATCATGCCCGGCTTTGTCTCCGCTTCGCAGTTTATCGAACGCCCCTTCGCAAAGCCTGCTGGTGAGTGAAATGTCACGGCCCATCCTCTGGGCGTGGCGCTCGATCAGACGGGATGTGGGGTCCAGTGTCGTAACCAGAGTCGCAAGGACACCGATACGGTTCCCGCGCCCGATCGCCTTGATCGCCATCCCGTCATCGATGCGGAAGAGAGGTACGGGGCAAAGCGGCACTGCCGCATCGACGGCCGGACCGAGTGAGGAACAGGTCACGAGGACAGCTGAAGCCCCCGCATCCACCGCCGACCAGATTTGCGTCACGAGCCGCCGCATGGTTTCACGCGACAGCGCGCCTTCGCGGATCGTGTTCCCCAGCAAGCTCTCATCCGCCATGTTGAACGGACGCCAATCGGGCAAATGGCGGCCGACAAGTTTATTGAACATGGGGATGATGCCCGGGACCGTATGGATCATGGCAAGCGCAGGGGGCTCGTAAACGACTGTGGTCATGACTTACATCTCTAGTTTTGGTTGTGCATGCTCTTCGATTTGAACCGTTAACAGCAGGGTGATATGCACTCGCTCGCGGCAGTGTTCCCTAATTTACCTGCTCACTGGCGGAAGATTTGACTGTCGTGCCGACGAACACGTAACGTTCTGCCATTCCTGCATCTTCATTCGTTTTTTTTGACGTTTTCAGCTGGAAATCGGCCAAATAGGCTTGATTTAGTCGTCGAGAGATCGTCAGGCCGCGTTGGAGCTGGGTACCTACTGTCATGGGCCGCACCGCCGCATTTTCCGAAGCGCGCGTGCACGACGAGACAGGCGCGCTGATCGCAAGCGTAACTTCGTCGCTGCTCGGGACGCCTCTCTAGCCGTGATAACCGGATGGCAACTTTGGAGACGAAGCTGAACGCAGCGAATGACAGACCTGAATGACGGGCAGCTTACCGCCACCCTGTTCCCGATTCCGGACAGTCGCAAGTGTCCGACGAAGCCGACATGATTGTGCGGCCAGGCAAGGATCCGGTCATGTCCGTCAGCCGGATTCCAGAAACGTCCCGTGAGCGGCAAAGAAGGGTCGGCTTCTGCTGAAAGCGAACGCCGTATCGTGGGACAGCTTTCTGGGCAATCGCTATCGCAAGGAAAAGCTGGCGCGCTGCCGCGAACTTCTCAGGATGCCGCAACATCTTGTCAATCATCCCGCGCCTGAGAAGGCTGGCGACGAACACGAGATCGAAGACCTCACTGTTGTCTCCCGACGAGTTTGACCCCGCCTGCCACTGCAGTCAAATGATCTATATTGAAGTCCTTGAACGGATTTCGCCATCACCTGGGCCCCAATTCTGGCTGGAGACATGATGACAATCCTCCATCGGCCACTGATGATCCCCAATTGCCTGGTTCAAAAGGCTAAGGCCAGCTTCCAACCTTTTACAGCCTACGGCGCCACTCGACACAAGTCGATGCTGTCGGTCAAAACGCTCACCGGCATATCCTGAAAGCCGGTTGCTCTATTCAATCCCCATAGCCGCAACGCTGCGCAGGCGGCTTCGTCCAACACGCTTTTAGCTCACCGCCGCGGCAATCAGGCTGTGCCCTCTCTCTTGCGTCGCGCGTCGCGCCGCCAACCTAATGGCGCTGTTCATTATGTGAAAATGTGCCATATCGAATTGAACCAAATGGCATTTTAGATGAACAAGCGCTGCTGGCACTGCCACAATCCGGACAACCTGGGTCCGCCGGGCGTCGGCGCAGGTCGAACACAGTGCATGCTATGCAATCTAGACAATTGGTGCAATTAGTGCGATAAAGGATCAAGATTGCAGTATGGAGTCAT
>NZ_CCBH010000235.1:0-7044 GCF_001368935.1 Novosphingobium sp. KN65.2 | reverse complement strand
TTCGAGAAAATGGGCTCAAGCGACCACGAAGCGGTCCGACAGCTCCCAGCCAAAGCTGTAGACATTCCCCCGAAGCCAGCTGATGCACTTCGCATTGCAGCTTGCAATCCAACGCTGACAATCGCGAGACGATGATCGGGCAGGGGCGTCCGGACCCGCCTTCAAGCTGTCCAGGTAATGCCAACGTGTGCCTGTGATCGGTCATCGTAGGTCCCACGAGTCTTCGCTCCCATGTCGCGAGCAAGGTACGATTATGCCTGGTCGATTGCAGTCCCATGGCTGCTGCGCACTTTGTCGTCTGGCTGGCCGAGGCATGCGACTAACTGCCTTCCTGATGGCATGACGACGGAAGGTCAGGGCGTCGATCCCGTTGTCGGCTACCAGATCGAAGGCAATGGCTATCACCTGTGTACGCCGTTGATCCGTGCCGACCACGATTGCCATCCTGGACACCTCCTGTAGGACCTGGGCGGGAGCATTGTTTCGGCGAGCTCAAATGCGCTGGGCGATTGCCATCATGGCAGTGAAATTTTTGCTAATGAGCCGCAGCCGCCTGGAGTGTCGTCTGTGCGCGATTTCGCTCGACGACACTCCAGGTGGCCGGAATGGAAGATCCTGGGGAGCCCAGCGGGCGATGCCGTGTGTCGTGCAGGTCAGGTGTCGGGAAGGTGTTGGCCCAAGTGGCGTCCGGCGATGTAACCGAAGGTCATACCGGGCCCGAGCGTGCCGCCAGCGCCGCCATACCCTTCGCCCAATACTGCGGCCATTGCGTTGCCCGCAGCATAGAGGCCCTGGATCGGATTGCCGTCCCAGTCGACAACTTGCGCGTTCTCGTTCGTTTTGGGGCCGCCGGCTGTGCCAAGGGCGCCCGCTTCCATTTTTACCGCGTAGAACGGCCCTTGGTCGATGAATCCCAGCGTGCGGAAGGGCGGCTCGAAATCCATGTCTCCCCACATGTAGTAATTATCGTAAGTGTTCTCTCCTCGATGGAAGTCCTCGTCCTTGCCCTTGCGGACCATCTCATTGAAGCGGTCCACGGTGGCGCTCAGACCTTCGACGTCAATACCTGCCATCTCAGCGAGTTGTTCCAGCGTGTCCGCCTTCATCATGAAAGATGGTAAGGGAGCACCTGGCATGGCCCCGAAGGTCGGGTACTTGTCCTTGTAACGCTGATCGATGATCAGCCAGTAGGGCAGATTGGCGTACTCGTGCCTGCCCGCATCGAAGGCATGCAAGGCCTTGCCCATGGCATTGTAATTCGCCGCTTCGTTGACGAAGCGCTTGCCGTACTTGTTGACGAGGATGGCGCCGGGGCGCGCCCGTTCATCAGAGCCGAGCAGATAGTTGGGCTTGGCATTGCGGTGCTGCGGTTTGAATTCAAGCACGCTTTGCTGCCAGAAGGCGTGCTGCATGTTGCCCAGCTGGGCACCGGCGTCGATTGCCATAAGCAGGCCGTCGCCCTCGTTCTCCGGCACACTGACAGGGCCTGTCAACGGGCCCCGCAGGAAGGTTTGGACCAATTTCTCGTTCCACTCGAAGCCGCCCGTTGCGATGACCACACCGCGGCGGGCGCGCACGCGGAAGTCCTTGCCGTTGGCGTCCTCTGCGATCACGCCGGTAACCCTGTTCCCATCCTTGATCAGCTTGCGGGCGCGCTTCTCGAACTCGACGGGAATGCCGCGCTCAATCACGGCGAGATACAGCGATCCGGCCAATGCCTGGCCCAGCCCGCGGTAGTCCCTCGCTTCACGCTCGGCGAGTGTGGCGTCGTCGAGTGAGCCGGTGATTGCCTCCATCAGGCTGCCTCGCACGGGATAGGCCATCTTGGTGGGATTGACGCGGGCTGCCCACTTGCCGAGCCGCTCGAATGAGAAGGCATCGTTGTCCAGCGAGCGTCCTCCGTCAGGTTTCGCACCCGGCAGGTATGGCTGATAGTCGGGGAAATCGGCGAATGCATGGAACCGGACGGGGGTCTTGTCCGCGAAATAGCGGATCATCTCCGGGCCACTTTCCATGAACGCCATCAGCGTGTCGGCATCGAGCTGGCCCGGTGCCATTGCGTCGAGATAAGCGACGATGTCTTCATCGTTCTCCTCTATGCCGGCTTCGACCTGATGATGGTTGCCCGGAATCCAGAGCATGCCGCCGGACATGGCGGTCGTCCCGCCGACCATTCCGGACTTTTCCAGAATGACCACATCCTTGGCTCCGAAATCATGGGCCGCAATTGCGGCCGTCATCGCCGCGCCGCCTGATCCCAGAACGACAACATCAGCCTCGAGGTCCCAATTGCAATTTTCAGCCACTATCTGACTCCCGTGCGTGTCCGCCTTGCAGGAACATTCTGAGGCTAGGCCAGTTTCCCGCATTTTATCTGACAAATGTCATAAATGGGAGAGTCCAGGACGCCACTCCACAATGTCATAGGACCAATCAGGATTGATCCGGCATTGAAACAGAGGCGTTATCGGCGGCGTCGATAGGGTTTGCAGGCAACTCCATCACCATCTCCGTCCATTTCGGGACGATATCCGGGCTGTCCATGGCAGATGGGTGCTGCTCCTGCCGCCTATGCGGCGGCACAGTTGCGATAGAACATGCATTCTGATTGACGGCGTGTGCCAACCGGACATTCAGGCATCTGGCGCGGGGGAGGGTGCCGAGTCACCGGCGGAGGGTCAAGGTGGGGGTGTACAGCGCGATAGTCGGATGACACGTCGAACTGCGAACCCCAGTTACCGAGATCCAGTCCTCGCACGCGAGCTTCTGCCTCGACATAGGCCTGACTGAACTGGGGCAGCGCAACGGCAAGCCCTGCCTTAACCATTGCCTGCCCCAGGTCGAGGCCATTGACTGTGCAGGTCGCGACAATTCGCCGGCAACGGTCGACGTCGCGTTGCCGGCACAGGGCGTATCTTGCCTTGGTAATTTGATCCTGGGGGACAGCTTGATAAAGCGTCCGCATGTACTTTTTCGAGCGACTGGGTCCAACGAGCTTCCGTGCCTCCGAGCATGTTGGCGGTGCCTGGGATCCATCAGAGCAGCATATTGCGCCGGCGCTGGGCTTGCTTGCACACATGATCGAGGCACACCATCGCACATATCGAGAAGTGCCACTCACAATCGCGCGGGTATCGTACGACATCCTCGGGACCATGCCGATAGGTGTGGTGGAAATCGAAGTTTCGGTGATCCGTCCGGGACGGACAATAGAGCTGGTCGAGGCGCGCTTGTCGCATGCTGGGCGAATTGTTGTTGCCGCGCGGGCCTGGCTCCTCCAGAAATTCGATACCGACGCAATATCGGGAACCGCGCTGCCTGCTGTTCCAGGGCCCGAAGCACTCGAGGAGTGGCGGCCCGAAATGATCTGGCCGGGCGGCTTCGTCCGCTCCGTCGAAGCGCGCAGATCCTTGTTGGAAAATGGCCGTGCGGTCACCTGGATTCGGAGCGATGCGATGCTGATTTGTGATGAGCACGCCAGCCAGACGGCGCGGGCCCTCGGTCTGATCGATATCGCCAATGGGCTTGCGCCCAGGGTGGAAATTGAGAGGGTAAGCTTCCCTAATGTCGACCTCACCGTTCATCTCTTTCGTGAGCCGGAAGGAGAATGGCTGGGTTTTGATACCATGGTCTCGTTTGGCGAAAGCGGGATTGGGCTTACGCACAGTGCAATCCATGACAGGCGTGGTCCCCTAGGCACAGTGTCGCAGTGTCTTACGATACGGCAGTGATCTCCGGCTAAGGCGACCGCGCCGAAGGTTTGGCCACGCCGGTCAAACAGATGTCACTGCAAGTATCATTGATTGCCGTGCGCGGGGGAAGTCCGGGAGATGGCGAGCCAGCTCCGCATTCACCAGCCTCGCCCGGCTGTCTTGCGACAACGCCACCGGATGCAGTTGCTGTCGCAATGACAGTTTGCCCGAGGCGGCAGCGCTGCCCTGCTTGAGAACAGATTCTTTTTCAATGGCTTGCAGCGCGCCTCAGACATGTGTCGGACATTACGGGAACACCGGCCAGGTCCGGATCCGCTCCGGGCAAACTGTCGGAATGACAGATATGGCCCGTAAAATTATGGATTCATTGAGTCTTTGTGCGATGGCTCTAGCCAGATTCGCAAGATTCTGGCATAGACAAAGCAGGAACGAACAAGGATCAGATGGAGCCACTACCGATGGGCAAGACCGCAACCAATGTCGGGCAGATCCTTGACCGCCTGTCCGAAGTGTCCAGTCGTCCGCGCTATGCCTTCGCTGTTCTCAACCTGCTGGCAGAGCAGGCAGGTCCCGGCTCGAAGGTAGGGCCTTTTATCAAGGACGATACCGAGGTTCTGCCGCTGCGCGCCTGGGTGGGAAAGCGCCTCTCCAGGCTTTCGGGTCGTAGCCAGCGCCGCAAGAAGATCGAGCAGCGCCTGCGCGAGGAGCTGGCCGACAAGCTGCCTGATGACCTGTTCGAAGCGCAAAGGATCATCGATGCCGCGGTCGAGGAACATGTGCGCGCAACGGGTGCCGACAACTTCAGCCGAGTGGTAACCGAACTTGAGCGGGCAGGGTACGTGGTGCGCTACTATGAGGGCTACCGCACCAATCACGCCAATCGCGGCGGCTCGCGCAACCTCGTATGCGTCCTCGATGCTGATGTGTCGGCCGCGCTGCGCCGACGAGACATGTTGGTTTGATGGGAGGGTAGGGACTCATCCCGGCTACGGTGTTTCTGCTTGAGTGCTTGGCCATGACCTGCAATGGCTCCGGTCATGAAGCAACTCAGCGAGATTATTCTCAATGTCGTCGAGCGGGCGCCCGAGTGGATCCGCAAGGACCTTGCTGGCAGTGATGCTTTGGCGCGCGAGCGCGCCGAAGAGGCCCTGGCGGCGATGATCGCCGACGCCATTGCGAACAATAGACCGCAATAGCAACGTCGTGCGCCGTTTCCCGGGCGGAGCAGAGGGCAGGGGGCCGATATGACTTCCAGGAGCTGTTGCGCGGCACCTACCCAGCAAGCATGATCTGCCGCCGCAGTGTTGTTCCGCTCGCGATGCTGCGGTATTGCTTTCCCGGACCACAATGTCTCGCAGGTCTGAGCTACCGATCCCGGTCTGGAGTTGATTGCCTCCCCGCAAGGCGCTGGACCTGGAGGCCGCGGCCAAGATCAGGGATGTCGATGCACGTCGAACCGTTATCCAGGTCATCACAGGTCAAGCTGGCGGTCGATCTGATCGACCTGCGCGGTGCTCAGAATTGTGTGCATGTTTGCCTTACAGTCATTTGCTGTTTCTTATGTGCGTGTTGTTTTGCGAGGGCGGCCGCCCTTGGCGCCATTAGCTCGTGCGGCAGCGGCCTTAGCCGCGGATGTTCCCTGTCCGGCACGGCGAGCCATGTAAGCTTGGGTGCCCAGGATCCCTGCCATTAAGCCAGGGAGAGAAGTCCACATCCAGAGCTTCCCAATGTAGGCCATAACCAAGACCAAGGATTTCGACTTCGGCAAGCTGATCTGCGGTTGCTGTTTCCAATCCCTGCGTAATTCGAGGCGGAAATGCGAAGGTGCAGCCATTGGTCGAATCGACGATCACACGATCAAGCTGACGATCGTAGCGAGCCGAAGCCGCGCGTGGCTCTGTCTCGACAGCGATCTTGCTGCGCTCGATCGCAGCATCAATTTGGGCATCGGTAATGCTATTCATGGATCTCATTCCATCGCTCCGGCAGCATTGCTTGCTGCGCTTTGACGGTCCGCATGGCGTGACGAATGTCGGTGCGCGTCATGCCAGCAGCCGAGAGCAATTCAGGTTTAGCTTCTGAACCTCTGAGATTGGTTTTGGCTTCGCCGTCACCGAACTCATGGACATGTGCCGGTTCATGGTCATCCACAAAGATGACATAGCGCAGGCCATGGGCTCAATAGACGAAAGCCATTCCTACAAATAACCTATCGTGATGGGTTTTTAAATTAGCTAGGAGATCAGTGTTTCGTAAGCGCGAAATTCCGCGCACCTGTTCGGTTGGCTGACGTGGTGTGAAAGATGTGTCCGCAAAGGATGAGGTGGACACATGGAGATGGCGCCGATGGGCTCCTATGGACTCAAGGTTGTAAGGGTGACGAGTAACGGCCGGCGCTATTATGATCCGGCGGGGAAGGCACGGTTGGTTGAGGCGTGCCTCGAGCCGGGCATATCGTTGGCGAGGCTTGCGCTGGAGCATGGCGTCAACGCCAACCAACTGCGCAAATGGGTCAGGAACTATCAGCAGCGGCAGAGTACGAACGAGCAGCGGAGCGCGGGGCAGTTGCCGGATCCGTCGGCGTTTATCCGGGTGGAGACGTCCCCGGCGCGCGCGGTGCAACACACTGGTGGGATCGCGAGCCGGCCTGCGGGATTGGTACCGTCAGCGCGGCTGCAAGCGTCGCTGCCAAATGGTGTATCGCTGACGCTGGAGGGGTGTGACGCGCAGTTCCTGGTGGTGATGATCGATGCGCTGGGGCATTGCAATGTTCCGGCTCGCTGAAGATCTGCGCGTCTATCTCCACCGGGATCCGATCGATTCCCGTTGTGGGATCAACAGCCTTGCGATCCTGGTCGAGCAGTCGATGGGCCTCAATCCGTTCGAGCGCGCGGCGTTTGCCTTTTGCAACCGGCGCCGGACCCGGATGAAGCTGCTGTTCTTTGACCGGTCGGGCTTTGTGTTGGTGCTCAAGGCGTTGACGGAGGACAAGTTCCGATGGCCCCGGCGGGCGGAAACGGTGGTGGCGCTCACCGCGGAGCAATTGCGATGGCTGCTCGACGGGATCGATATTGACGCGATGGTCCCTCATCCGGTGCGGCAATATCAGTTTGTCGGCTGAAGGCTGTTGACGCAGGAGGGGCCTTCCGATTCAAGACTGTAATGGATCGAACCGGCGCCCCCACTATTGAAGAATTGATGGCGCTTCTGGCGACGAAAGCCGCCGAGGTCGAGACATTGCAGGCCGAGAGAGACGCCCTTGCCCGGCGCATCCTGAAGCTTGAGGAGGAACTGGCGCTGGCGCGGTTGCACCGTAACGGCCCGATTGTTA
>NZ_CCBH010000234.1:0-539 GCF_001368935.1 Novosphingobium sp. KN65.2 | reverse complement strand
TGTCCGAGCTGCTGGCCGAGAGCTTGGCTAAGGGCTTGGCTGGCGGACATGGTGCCATTGGCGTTGAGGCCGGTTTGCGGCTGACTAAGGGTTACGCCAGCGGTCACACCAGACATGAGCAGAGCGGAGCCGAAGATACGGAACCAATGCGCGTTCACTTGGTCATGGAACCCGGCATAGCCCGCGCTGTCCGACCCCGGCATAGCGCCAAGGTCGATCGCCTTGCCGTCAGGAAAGATGATCCGTTGCCACGCGATGAGCGCGCGCGTCTGCCCAAAGACCGGGTTGGAATCATACGCGCCGACAAGGCGGGAGCCTTGCGGGATCAGGAGATAGCGGCCCGTCGCGGTATCGAACACGTTTTGGGAAACTTGCGCGACAATCTGCCCCGGTATTTGCGAGTTGATGCCGGAGATCAGCGTGCCGGGAATTACGAAGCCCGCGCGGAGCTGGTAGCGGGAGGGCGCTTCTACTTGGCTGTTCGAGGCCCAGCGATTGCCACCCGCATTGTTGGCGAACTGGCCATAGTTGGCAGGCGG
>NZ_CCBH010000233.1:0-6074 GCF_001368935.1 Novosphingobium sp. KN65.2 | reverse complement strand
CCCCCCTTCTTTTTTTCCTTATCCCGTCATGACGTCAGCGACCGAGGCGCGTTCAATCAGCTTGAAGTCGACGAAGCGTGGCAAAGCCCGGTAAGTCGAGGGGTTACGAAGGATATTAATAAGAATTTCCGTGGCTTGTTCTGCGATTTCGGCAAGCGGTTGGCGCACGGTTGTCAAAGTCGGCCAGATCTTGATTGCAATCGGACTGTCGTCAAACCCAGTGATCGAGAGGTCCTCTGGAATCCGCTTGCCTTGCCGAAGTGCGACATTGACGAAGGCCGCAGCCATATCGTCGTTGCCGGCCATGATGGCCGTGAACGCTTCAGGCTCAGCTGTATCTCCTGCGCCGCCCAGCTTTTCCTCGGCAAGGACCAATCCTTCGGAAAAAATCGGCCGCGCTTGCCAGATAAGATCGGGATCTGCGGCGATGCCGTGTTCGCGCAAGGCCCGGCGGTACCCTTCAAGGCGCGCTTTTCCCACGTGCGTTCCGGGCAGCAGGACAAAGGCAATCCGACTATGGCCATGCGAAATGAGGCGGGATGTGAGAGCAAAGGCTGCCGCTTCGTCGTCGATCCGTACGCAGGCCATATCGGGAAGGGACATGCCCGGCGCCATCGCTACGACGGGGATGTTGATTCTTGCAATCAGGCCACTGTCACTGAACTGTTCGCATAGAGGAGGCGGGAGGAGCAATCCGTCAAGGCCGGACTCGGCAAATTCCAGAATGTCGTCGAGCGCTGTTTCCGGATCGTAGGTCTGGATGACCAATTGCACGCCGATACGCGACGCAGCCTTGAGCGAGCCTACGAGCATGGCGCTGAGCAGCGCGCTGTCTTCGTCCCTGTGGAGCAGTCCAATCCGCAGCGTACTGGCACTGGCCAGAGCACGCGCAGCCGCGTTGGGACGATAGTCAAGCTCTGCAATGGCCTTGAGTACAGCCTCGCGCGTGGCGGGCTGCACGCTCGCCTTGTTGTTGATGACGTTGGAAACCGTCATTGCGGAAACCCCCGCACGACGTGCTACCGCTGCCATCGTCGCGCCTTTGGTTGCCCTCTTGCGGGTGCGGCCTACCGGGGGATCTGTTGTCTCTGTCGTCATGCACATCGACCATAAGTTGGCCTTTCGATGATTGACAAGCCCCCTCGGCACGGATAGCGATTTAGCGCTACACAATATCGATGCGTGTAGTCTGAGCTTTCGGCATACCCGAGCTTCTTCCACGTTGGCAGACCGGCTCAGAACGAACAGGCATGGATCCGTTATAAAGGATCCAGCGATGGAGAGAACTTGATGGACGCCACTTCTTCCCTGACCGGCCCGCAAGCCCAAGACGCGGAAAGCTGGCCGCCGGCACGGCAAGCGTGGACGGCCGCGTTCCTGCTGATGGCGGCTTACACGTTGGCATTCGTCGACCGTCAGGCTCTCGCGCTGCTGGTGCAGCCCATCAAGGAAGACCTCGGCGCATCGGACACTGCCATGAGCCTTCTGTACGGGCTCAGTTTCACCATCTTCTATGTCCTGGTCGGAGTACCCGTGGCTTGGCTGGCGGACCGCTCCAACCGACGCAACATCATCGCTGTCTCGATCTTCGTATGGAGCCTTGCGACTGCCGCCTGCGGACTTGTGCGCAGCTATTCCGGGTTATTCATGGCTCGCGTGGCAGTCGGCACGGGCGAAGGCGGGCTCAGCCCGGCGGCTTATTCCATGTTGGCCGACTATTTTCCGAAAGAACGGCTCGCGATCGCGATGGGAATCTACAACATGGGCGTCTATTTCGGAGGCGCGGGCGCACTCATTTTGGGCGGACTGATTGCGGCACAGGTCCCTCCGGGCAGCGACATTGTCGTGCCGATCCTCGGTACGATGAAAGGTTGGCATATCATTTTCCTGCTGCTCGGCCTGCCGGGTGCGCTGCTTTCCCTCGCAATGTTCCTCGTGCGCGAGCCTCGTCGCCGTGGAAATTCCTTCGGCAAACCGGTCACCCACGCCAGTCTGGGCGAGATACTCGCTCAACTCGGGCACCACGCACGGGCCTATTTCGGCATTATTGTCGGCTTCTCGCTGATGATCTTCGTCGGCAATGGTACCGGTGCCTGGATCCCGGCATTTCTTGAACGCAGCTACGGCATGTCGATCTCGGAAATCGGCGCGTCCTATGGGTGGATGGTTTTCTTCTGCGGCACCACGGGCGCTCTCAGCGGTGGATTCTGTGCCAGTTGGCTGCAGCGCCGCGGCTTTGCCAACGGTAACCTGCTAGCGGCCGTGCTGGGCTTTTCCGTACTCATTCCGCTGACAATCGGCTTTCCGCTCATGCCGACGGCGAGCCTTGCACTGGCCGGGATCGGCGCGATGAATTTCTTCGCCGGGTTCAATTTCGGCGGCGGCCTTGCAGCCCTTCAGGAGCTTACGCCAAACGGAATGCGGGCGCAGGTATCGGTCATCTACATGCTCGCGATCAACCTGATCGGCTCGACACTCGGGCCTACGGCCGTAGCCTTGGTGACCGATTACATCTTCGCCGATCCTGGCCGCGTAGGCGAATCGATCTCGCTCGTCTGCGCGTTCGCATCGCCAATGGCTCTTGTTCTTCTTCTCATCGGCATGTCGGGATTGCGCGCTGCGCGCGCAGAACAATCCAAGGTCGAACTTGCCTGACGGGTTCGTGCGGGCTCCTGCCTCAACCACAATAGACGTGACCTCGGAGATGAATTCCATGCGCGCATTGAAGATTGGCCTGGCAGCCTTGCTTGCAGGCACAACGCTGGGTCCGACCTCAGCGACGGCAGCACAGCCACACTCGCAACCGGCACCCGCTGAAAGGCAAACCAGAACGCGTCCGAACGTCGTCGTCATACTTGTGGACGACCTTGCATGGACAGACGTTTCGGCAAATGGCGCCAGCACGATACAGACGCCCAACATCGACTCGATCGGCGCGGCGGGCGCAACATTCTCTGCTGGTTACGTGACGGCTTCCATCTGCTCGGTCAGTCGCGCCGGACTGCTCAGCGGCCGCGTCCCGGCGTCATTCGGATTCATGTACAACATCACAGAGCGCGGAGCGGTCAACAAGGGCGCGGGGCTCCCCCTCAATGTGCCGACTTTGGCCGAAAGGTTGAAGCCGCTGGGTTACGATACCGCAGCCTTCGGCAAGTGGCACCAGGGAAGCACCCCGGAGTTCTATCCCACCCGTCGTGGGTTCGACGAGTTTTTCGGCTTCCTTGCTGGCGAGAGCATTTACGCGACGCCCGATACACCGGGCATCGTCACCACGCCTACGGCCTTCGACAAGTATCAGCCCGATAAGCGTGAAGGTGCGCAACAGTTGTACGAAGGGCCGGAGATGGCCCCAGTCGCCCATCCCCATAAATATCTTACCGAGGACATCACCGAACACGCTGTCGACTTCATCGGTCGCAAGGCTGAAGGTGAGGATCCTTTTTTCCTTTACGTTGCCTATAATGCGCCGCACTGGCCATTGCAGGTGCCCCGTACATATTACGATCGCCATTCCGAGATCAGCGATCCTGCACGGCGCACTTATGTCGCGATGATCGACGCGCTTGACGCGGGTATAGGCCAGATCCTCAAGGCACTCGACGACAAGGGTCTGCGCGACGACACGCTGATCGTCTTCCTCAGCGACAACGGGTGTCCAGTCCAATTCGGTTATTGCACGCAAACCCATCCCTGGGGCGGTGGGAAGTTCACCTATCTCGAAGGCGGAATGCGCGTGCCGTTCATGGCTGCCTGGCCCGGTCATATCGCGCCCGGACAGCGTATCGCGGCACCGGTCAGTTCGCTCGACATCGTACCAACGGTTCTCGAGGCCGTGTCACCCAACAAGCCGCTGCCGAAAGAACTCGATGGGGTTGATCTGCTGGATACCCTCTCCGGCACTGCCCCCACGCAACGCTCCTTCGTCTGGGATCAAAGGCCGGTCCAGGCACTTCGGCATGGCCGCTACAAGTTGTGGCGCTCGCTCGACTGGAAGCAGACGAGGCTTTACGACATCGAAGCCGATCCTTGGGAGCGAACCGACCTGTCCGCCGAGCTACCGGAGGTAACTACGAAGCTGACCCGTGAACTGAACACGTTCGACGCCGCCTTGCCCGAACCCATGTGGCCCGTGCATTCAACAAGGGAGGTTGAGGTTATCGGCCGGAAGACGGAATTCGTCTACTGACCGGTCAGATCGCCTTCCGGCAGTGCGTGTGACCGATTTGCACGCGCACGATAGTCGCTCCGCCCTGACCTTGACAGGCCGGAGCGATACCAATAGCAATTTAGCGCTACACTATGGTATCTGGAGAACGGCATGCGTTCATCCGGAATGCGCTAGGCCGAAAAGTCCAAGTGCGGTGATGCGGCTTTGGGACAGAGGAACGAATTAAGTGCCAGGATTTCGCAAACGCGATGTGCTCAAGGCAGGCGCAGCAGGAATGGCCATGGCGCTCATGCCAATCGGAGCGCGGGCCAGCAGCTACCGCAAACCCGTCGATCGGCGCGGCGCACCGAATTTGCTGCTGATCACGTCCGACGATGTGGACTGGTTCGCGCTCGGGTTCATGACCGGTCGCAAAGGACTGACCCCAAATCTCGACAAGCTGGCGGCACGCAGCCACGTCTTCGAGCAGGTGCGCACCGTTGCACCGATCTGCATGCCCTCGCGCCAGGCGATAATGAGCGGCAAGTTGCCGCACCGCAATGGCGGCAACGGATTCTTTCCGATGTTCGAAGGCACGCCGACTTTGTGCAGCGTTCTGGATGCGGCACAGTATTATTGCGCTGCAAGCCACAAGATCGGGCACATGCAGCCCGCTTCGTCCTTTCCCTGGCGCAACAGCGCGGAAGGTAAGGACCGGCACCCGCTGATCCACGCCGCATTCCTGTCTTTGGCGATCACCGAGGCGCAGGCGCAGATGAAGCCGTTCTTCGTGAACTGCAACATCAACGATCCGCACCGGCCATTCTATGGCAGCCCGGTCGGTCTCGCGATGGACAACAACAACCAGGGTCCCTTCAAGATACCGCGAGAGCTCGGTGCGAACGATGTAGAAATTCCACCCAATCTCGACGACCTGCCGGACGTGCGCGAGGAACACGCCCAGTACTGGAATTCCGCCCAACGTCTGGACATTGCGGTAGGGCACATCCTGGATGCACTGGAAGCAAGTGGCGAGGCGGCAAACACGATCGTCCTGTTCGTTGCCGACCACGGCATGCCAATGCCTTTTGCCAAGGCGACCTGCTACGATCACGGCATTCGCACACCCGTCATATTGAACTATCCGGGCATGGGAGCACCGCGCCGGTTCGACAACCTCACCACCAACCTCGATATTCTGCCAACCTTGTGCGACCTGCTTGGCCAGGCGCCGCCTGAAGGCATCGATGGGGATTCATGGGTACCGATGCTGCAGGGCGGTCCAAGCCTCGATCGTCCGTTCGTGACGTCCTTCGTCGACTACGTATCGAACGGGATGCATTATCCGATGCGGACTTTGCAGGATCGACGCTGGGCCTTTCTCGTGACGCCTTGGGCGGATGGCGGAAAGACGAAGTTCCGCGCCGAATCCATGTTCGGCCTGACCTGGCCGGCCATGGTGGAGCGGGCGAAGAACGATCCTGCGATGGCACGCCGGACGGCACAGTACACCGAGGGCTATCCCCTGGCACTCTACGACCTCAGGAACGATCCCGGCCAGCGCCACAACCTAATCGATGCGCCCGAACACAAGGACCGTGTCGTGCGCATGAAGAAGCTCATGCTCGACGAAATGATCCGAACAGGGGACCCTCAACTCGAAAACTACCGTCGGATGCTGGCTGGCCAAGCCGCAGAAGTCGCGCAGAACCCCGAACGTTATCGATTGCGCCGCGACGATTGAGGTGGCGCCCAAAAGGACAATTGAAAAGAAACGATAAATTCTATCAGGGGCATACCGTCTGCGATGTACTGGCAGGGCTTGCTGCAAGAAGATTGGCTGCCAGCCCCGGCAAGCGTCTGCTCAATCGCGCGGCTGACCGTGAACGCAGGGCGTTCGCGAAGGGTCTGAACGACTGGCCGGCTG
>NZ_CCBH010000232.1:0-4106 GCF_001368935.1 Novosphingobium sp. KN65.2 | reverse complement strand
GGCCCAGTCGGCCCGAAGCTGCGATTTTGGCCATGTTGAAGAACAAAGATTGAACATGGCGATCTACCAGGCTCGCTCTTGTCCTCCAATCTCGTAAACATCGGTCTCGATCGAGCACCTGTAGCTCTCTGCGATGTTGAACATCTCTGTCTGGAGAGATGCGATCTCATCATCGAGGCTGACGCCATCGGCACCCTGATCATAGGCGACGGTCAGCGTGTAATCGCAGTTCCCGGTCTTTTGCATCTGGTAATCCCGCTCCAGCATCGCCTCAATGCGCTCGCGAGCGGGCTTTCTGCCACGACCATGCTTGTTGAAGTTCTCGATGGTCAGATGCAGGGCGATGGTGACAGAAGGCGGCTTTTCCGGCAGCCCGATCCTTGAAGGAATGACGTCAAGCGCCCGATAGACGGTCATTCTTGAGATCTTGAGGTCGCGCGCGACGCTGGCCTTGCTCGCGCCGGCGGTGATCCGGCGTCGGATTTCATCGTCATCGATGTTTTTCTTCCGGCCTTTGTAGACGCCTTCGGCGCGCGCCGCCTCGATCCCGGCGCGCTGCCGGTCCTTGATGAACGTCAGTTCCATGTCCGCGACCATGCCCAGAATGGTGATCACCATCCGCCCCATGCTTCCGGCCGTCGTCACCTCCGGCTCAAGCACCCGCAATGAGGCTCCCTTCTGGTCGAGTTCATGAACCAGATTGAGAACATCGCGTGTGGAGCGACCGAGCCGATCGAGACGCAGGACGACGAGTTCGTCATCGGCGCGCAGGAACTGCATGATCGTCTCAAGCTCCGTGCGTCCAGTGCGCGATGCGCCCGAGCCTGTTTCGGAGCGGAGGATTTCACAGCCCGCTGCCTTCAACCGGGCAACCTGGATGTCGAGATCCTGGTCGATGGTGCTGACGCGGGCGTAGCCGACGCGGGTCATGGGCAAATCCGTCACATTAGGGTGGCTTTGCCCTCGTACAGTAACATTGGTGACGGAACCACCCTTTTGTGACATGTCGTATATGTCACTTCCGATCGTCACGTTCGGGTGCACCCAAATGGTGCGAGCGGAAAGGCCCCGGTCAGGCAGCAAGCCGCCCAAAATCGATCCGGCTATTCAGATCGAGGTCGAAGCGGCCATAAGGATTGACGTGGCTGTAAATCAGCGGTGTGAGGCCGCGATAATCATCCGGCGTCATCCGGCCCGTCCATTTCGGTTCCACCAGCACGCTCTGAAGCATTCGGGTGTTCACATAGACAAGCGACGCTTGCAGCAAATGTAGCGCCAGGACCGAGAGCTGCTGCTCATCGATGCGGTTAGTGGCGATCTCGCCGCCCTTGCCGAAGAAAACGAACCCATTGGCACTGTTCCAGTTTTCAACGACATTCAGGCCTTCATGAATTTCGCGGCGGAAGGACTCCTCGCGCAGATACCGGCACAGGAAGATCGTCTTGACCGCGCGGCCCAGCTCACTCAACGCCTTGTAGGTCGGGTGCATCACCTCGGAGCGGCTAAACCGGCGCAGGATCGCCTCCGGGTCGGCGGTTTTTGTCTGCATCGCGGCTGCATATTTGACCATCTCGTCATATTGCTGCTCGATCTCATCCCAGTTGATCGGACTGGAGAGGATCGGCTGCAAGTGGGGAAGCCGCGTTCGCATGCCGACATCGGGAAGAGCCAGCTTCTGGCGAGCGATCGCTTTCAGGCGGGGTGCAAGCTCAAATCCGAGAAGCCGGCAAAATGCAAAGCCAACCGCGCTTTGGCCATGACTATCAACATATTGTCGCTGGATTTCCATGTCGGTGCAATGGCGCAGCACGCCCTCGATCATGGAGGCGACCTCGGAGGAAGAGCAGCGCTTGAGCTGGGAATAGACGCATGTCGCGCGTCGTTCGACATGCCAGTAGATCATGACGCCCCGTCCACCATAACGCGCATGCCATTCCGTCATCAGGTTGCGATCCCAGGCTCCGAACTTTGTGGAATCTGACGCACAGGCCGTGCCGGCGTCCCCCCAGACTGCAGCATTGCGGATTGCCAGGGTCGCATTCGCAACCCTGGCACACGCCTCCTTGAGCGCCGCGGCATGAACGAAGCGGCGATGGACATGCAGCAGCTCTTCATAGCTGACATCGGGGGTGGCGCCGGCGATCCGCTTGAGCCCGGCATTCGTTCCCAGGCCGTAGAGGCATAGCAGGAGACGTTGATCCAGCGCGGTTTTCGGCAGTGCAACACGCGAGGCCGATGTTTCGAACGCTTCGAGAAGTCCCGTATCAAGGGCAGCCTCCTTCAGTACGTCGAGCAGCCCGGTCATCGGCCAGCGTTGGCCGATCTCGGTCTTGATCGAGGCGAGACCCCTGGGTTCGGGCAAGGGTTTGAACGGGGTGAGAGATATACGGTTCTCGCCGCGCCACAGCAGCCGAACCTTGTCGTTCCGGGGAATATTGGCATTGAGGAGCAACAGTTCCTGAGCAAGCTCTTCCCGGATGGCGCTTGAAAATGCACGCGCATCCGCCGTCAGGTTCAATCCTGTGTAATATGCTTCTCGCCGCGCATCGAAGTCCTTGGGAAGATCGTCATCGGGATTGCGGTATCGGTCCGCCCCGACAACCCAGATTTCCTTAGAACGGATGCGATCGCGCAGTTGCGCGAGGACACAAAGCTCATAACTGATCCGGTTTACGCGCCCCTCTTCATCAATGACGGAACTGCGCCATCTCGCCGGAATGACCTCGTCGACCGGCACTGCGTGCGGCGGCACGTAGCGGCATCCATCATCCACTTTGCTTCTGATCCAGTCCAGGGCCGCCAGCACCGGACGCCACACGGCGTTGTTCGACCGGAACTCCAGTGCCGAAAGCAGGCTTGGCAGCATACGGCGATAATGATTGGCCCATGACCTCCGCATCACCTTGTAGATCCGCCGATCCAAGGCGCCCTTTGCCTGGCTTTCCTTGATGATCGCCGCCAGTTTGTCCTTGCCGGCGATTGGGAAAATGACATCGCAGATGCGCCCGGATGGATCGTCGATCGAAGCGCTGGCAATCTCGACCAGGAGTCGCTCCTTGCCATAGACCCGCTCGATGTCTTTCGCGATATCGCCCACCACCTTGCGTTTCGAGCGCGATCCGATCTTATGGACCGTCTCGATCAGCAGGTCGACCATCGCATCCGTAAGCTGAGCTTCCCGCGCCATCAGATAAACGGCATAGAGCCCGAGCTGGCGCGCCGGTACATGCCGGCGCATCTCCGAGGCTTTCTCGCCGGCAACCCGGCGAACGATCTGATCGACCCATGCCTTGCCCGTGACCGATAGGAAATCTCGGGGAAGAGCAAGCCGTTGGATAAAGGCGAGTTTGGCGGTCACGCCAAGAATGTTTTCGAGCGTCGCCTGACCTGCATCCCCCTTCATCGTGTTGAAGCCGGTCGGGCCATCGGGATCGGCGAGCGAGGCTTCCAGCAAGGCGACCGCATCCGGCGCAAGCCGATCGCGGACTCGGGCCAACAGGGCCTCCAGATAGAGGTGTCGTTGCGAACGGACGAGGCGTTCCAGCTCCTTGCGCGACGGCCCATAGATACGGCGGTCGCGGCACCACAGGAAAACATGCTCGAGCATGGCATTGATCGGCTGCCCGCCCGCACAAAGATCGTCGGAAATCCACCTCGACAACGCCCTGCGATCCGTCTGCGTCATACGGCGGAACCCGAGATGCCGCAAAATCTCCGCGCAATGCCGGCGGGCGGTGCGCCCGGAAAAATCATAGTGGTTCACGGATTTGGCATCGAGACCAAGTTGCTCCGCCAGATACAAGACACCGTCGGAGGGTATCGACGCATGATCCGGCACAAAGAAGCCATGCCCGGCGAAAAATCTAAGCTGAACCGCCAATCCCAGTCGTGCCGTCTCCGCTTTGCCGGTCACGAACGCGATGTCCGAAAAACTCAGGCTCCAGGAGCCGATCAGATCCCCACTCGAAACGCCAAGGCTCATAACGCCGCTCCCTTATCGGAGCGGAACGTCGTTCCTCGCATGGGCGATCGTCAACAACAACCAGCCCGTTCCCGACGTGTTCTCCAAGATGACCAAAATCGCAGCTTCGGGCCGACTGGGCCTA
>NZ_CCBH010000231.1:0-4046 GCF_001368935.1 Novosphingobium sp. KN65.2 | reverse complement strand
CGCTGGAACGCTTGAGGAAGCGATTGCCAAGATGTTGGCGAGCGACTTTTTCGACACCTCGACGGTTGAGCGGGAGGATGTGGCATGAGCATCCGGCGCACTTTCGAGATCAGCGATCTAACGCCGCAGGAGATGGCATCCGTATTTCTCGGATGGGATGGCGAGCAGCAAGCTGAGTTCTTTAACAGCTTCAAGGCTGAAACGGACACATGGCAAGGCGCTGGCTGGTGTCAGCAATCCTGCGAAATATCCCTTTTCCTCGATGCTGCTGGCATTGAGACGATCTTGAAGCTTGCCGAATGGGCTTCGGAGCCGTTTCAGGCGGTTGAGCGGGATGACGCGGCATGAGCAACACCAAAAGAATTAGTTGCGATTGTGGGTATGGCAATTTTGGCGTGTATATTCATGCGCCCGATTGTCCTGCAATGACCCTTGATCTTGCCGCTGATTTTATCGGCGTACGCATCGACAAGGAAGTCACGGACGAAGCGGATCATTTCATGAATTGCATCGTGTGCGGACAGTCGTTTGATATGCGCCGCCTTGATGAGGTTATGTACCACGAAATGGCCGGCCATGAGCGGAGGGTTCGGCAATGACCTCCCACCAGCAAGCCCGCCTCCTGCAAGCCTCCGACCGTGAAGCGCGCCACGAGTGGCCGACGCTCACCCCGAACGAGGCGCAGGAAGCCAAGGACGTGGCATGGACGCTGTTCGTTACGCTCTACCGCATCGAAGGCGGCGATCCTGCCATTCACCGGGCGAACTACATGAACCAGGTCGCCATGATCGAGAAGGCTGCGGGGTGGGCGCAATGACCGGCCACGAATGCCCGGCCTGCACGGCCATGATCTTCACATCCGCGAGCGAGCCGCGACGGACCTGCCCGAACTGTGGGGCCAGTCCGCAGACGCAGGACATCGCCAGGCAAACGCGCCTGATGCGCAACATCAAGGGGGAAGTGTGATGAGTAGTGTTTTCTATTGCTCGCCAACGAACAGCACATTTTTCACGACATGTTGCGAAGTCGCGATCTGCGACCACCAACAGCGCTGCCCAAGTTGTGGAAAGGACGTTTATCCCTTCTACGAAGGCATGAGTGACAACGATCGAGAGCAGGCAGCGGGAGGTTACTATAACCACAACACCCATATGTCCCGCTCAAGACGCGCTGGCTATTCTGCTTATTGGAGGCGCCCATGACCCCCCACCGCATCACCCACGGCACCTACGCCGACCGCGCCCGCGAGCATGTCTATGGCCCGCTCGTGACCGACGAACCGCGACTGTTCGACATCCTCAAGAACGATAGCGTCTGGAGCAGCCTCTATTCGGGCCTGATCTGGTCGAACGCAGTCGTCTGGGGCGTTGCGGCCGCGCTGTTTTTTATGGTTTCTCACTGAGGGAAGGGCGGGCACCTAACAAGGCCCGCCCGGTAATTCGATGACGATCAAGTATCATGACGATCTGATTCAGGGGTCGGAGGAGTGGCTCGCTGCTCGGTGTGGCATCCTGAGCGCCTCCGAGGTCAAGCTCATCATGACGCCTACCTTGAAGGTGGCGAACAATGACAAGACCCGGGCGCATGTGTTCGAGCTCCTGTTCCAGCGCATCACCGGCTTCGTCGAGCCGCAGTATGTGTCTGACGCAATGCTACGCGGCCAGGAAGACGAGATCTATGCGCGAGAGGCCTATCGCGAGCACTTCGCCGAAGTCACCGAAACAGGCTTTGTTACGAACGACAGTCTCGGCTTCACGATTGGCTATAGCCCCGATGGGCTGGTCGGCGATGATGGCCTGATCGAGATCAAGTCGCGCTGCGGCAAGTACCACGTCCAGACGATCGCGCAGGACGAGGTGCCCGAGGAATACATGCTCCAGCTGCAGACCGGGCTTTTCGTGACCGGACGGGAATGGATCGATTTCATTTCTTACTGCGGCGGCTTGCCGATGTTCGTGAAGCGCGTCGAACCCATCCCCGAGTTCCAGGAGGCCATCATCTCAGCTGCGACCGCGTTCGAAGCGCGGATCGCGGATATGGAGCTCGAATATTTCAGCACGCTGGCGGCGATGAAGAAGGTCATTCCGACCGAGCGGCGTGAAGCATTGGAGATTGTGCTGTGACGACTGTTGCCGAGAAGCCAAAGAACGACATTGTTGCCCTCGTTGAGGCGACGCCTGTCCTTGTTCTGACAGACAAGGAAAAGTTCAGCCAGTTCTATCAGGCGATGCGGGAAGAGTGCGATGCGCTTGTTCCCAATCTGGAAACCAAAAAGGGACGCGATGAGATTGCATCTCTGGCCTACAAGGTTGCGCGCACCAAGACCGCCATCGACGATGCCGGAAAGAAGCTCAACGAAGAGGCTCGCGCTCGCATCAATGCAGTCGACGAAGCCCGGCGTGAGATTCGTAAGCAACTGGATGACCTTAAGGATGAGGTGCGCCGTCCGCTGACAGAATGGGAGGATGCGGAAAAGAAGCGCGAGAAGGAGATTGAGGATCAGCTCGCGACGATCCGTGCAATGCAGCGCGTCGACATCGAAGACAACGCGGCATCAGTTCGGACTCGCATAGACGATCTGCAGGCGATGAGCATCGATCCGGAGGTTCACAGGGCGGGAATCGGCATTGCCGAGAACGCAAAGTCTGCCGCCATCTCTGCTTTGGAAACTGCTCTTGCCCGCCTCAACCGCGAAGAGGAAGAGCGCGCCGAACTTGAGCGCCTTCGCGCAGAGGCCGCGGAACGTGAACGCATCGAGGCTGAAAAGCGCGCCGAGGAAGATGCTGCGCGCCTCCGGGCAGAGGCCGAGAGGGCTGAGCAGGAGCGTGTCGAGCGCTTGCAGAGGGAAGCTGAGGAGCGCGCAAAGGCCGAGGCCGAACGTAAGGCGCGGGAAGAGCGAGAAGCCACTGAACGCGCGCACGCTGAAGCGTTGGCCGCCGAACGTCGCCGCGCCGAGGAGGCTGAGGCCGCTGCACAGGCCGAACGCGATCGTGTTGCTCGCGAGGAAGCGCAGCGCCAGGCCGAGGCCGAACGCGCCGCCGCCGAGCAAGCTAAGCGGGAAGCTGACCGTGCACACCGCTCCAAGATCATGACCGCCGCGAAAGAGGCGATCATGGAGGCTGGTGAAATCGACGAGCAGGTCGCGAAGAACATCGTTCTCGCAATCGTCGGCGGCGCTGTCCCCAATGTCATCATCAAATTCTGAGGAGTGAGCCATGAACGACATCGTTGATATGTCCCGCTTCGTCGAGGCCAAGTCGGACCAGCTGAATGCCGACGATCTGATCGGCACCACACGGACCATCACCGTGCGCCGCGTTGCCGGCTGCGACGGTGACCAGCCCATCGCCATCTATTACGAGGGCGACAACAACAAGCCGTTCAAGCCGTGCAAGACCATGCGCCGTGTTCTGCTCGGTGTCTGGGGTCGCAACGGAAACGACTACGTTGGCCGGTCGATGACGCTGTACCGCGACGACAAGGTGACGTTCGGCGGCCTTGAGGTTGGCGGCATCCGCATCAGCCACATGAGCCACATCGAGAAAGAAGTCGTCGTCGTTGTCATGAAGACGAAGGGCAAGAAGGCTGGCATCAAGATACTGCCGCTCAAGACCGAACCCAAGGAAGACCCCGCCGCCAAGTGGTCCGCCGACTTCATCGCCACGCTCAACCGCGCACCGGATTCCGAGAAGCTCGAACAGTTCGTGACCTCGCGCGCCGGTAAGCTCGACGATCTCGAACGCCAGCGACCGGAACTGCATGCCGAATGCACGCACGCAATCGAGAACAAGCGCCAGTCGTTCAACGTCTTGGACGAATGGGGCTCGGGCAATGACGACTGGCAAGAAGGCCCCACCGACGAACAACGCGGCGAGGCCCACACCGAAACCGACCTGCTCGAAATGATCCAGTCCGCGAGCAGCCGCGAGGAATGGGAAGCCGCCGAGAAGGCTGTCGGCGCTGCTGACATGACCGACAACGAACGCCTCGAACTGTCCCGCGCTCTGGAAGCCAAGCGGGCTGAACTGGTGGGAGGGAAGAAGTGA
>NZ_CCBH010000230.1:0-1706 GCF_001368935.1 Novosphingobium sp. KN65.2 | reverse complement strand
TCAAAGCTTGCCGGTGAGTTCCGGCACGGCGTTGAAGAGGTCTGCGACGAGGCCGATGTCGGCGACCTGGAAGATCGGGGCGTCCTCGTCCTTGTTGATGGCGATGATGGTCTTGGAGTCCTTCATGCCGGCAAGGTGCTGGATCGCGCCCGAGATGCCCACGGCAATGTAGACTTCGGGTGCCACGATCTTGCCGGTCTGGCCGACCTGGTAGTCGTTGGGCACGTAGCCCGCATCGACCGCGGCGCGGCTGGCGCCCACGCCGGCGCCGAGCTTGTCGGCGAGCGGCATGATGTATTCCTCGAAAGTCGCGGCGTCCTTGAGCGCGCGGCCACCCGAGACGACGATCTTCGCGCTGGTCAGTTCCGGACGCTCCGACTTCGCCAGCTCGGCGCCCACGAAGCTCGACAGACCGGCATCGCCCGGACCCGCAACGTCTTCGATAGCCGCCGAACCGCCGGTGGCGGCCGCCTTCTCGAAGGCCGTACCGCGCACGGTGATCACCAGCTTGGCATCGGTGCTTTCGACCGTGGCAATCGCGTTGCCGGCATAGATCGGACGGGTGAAGGTCTTCTCGCCCTCGACCGAGAGAATGTCCGAGACCTGCATCACGTCGAGCAGCGCGGCGACGCGCGGCGCGACGTTCTTGCCGGTGGTGGTCGCCGGGGCGACGAAGGCATCGTGATCGGCCATGAGGTCGGCGATCAGCGGCGCGACGTTCTCGGCCAGGCCATGCTCGTAAGCGGCGTTGTCGGCGAGGTGGACCTTGCCCACGCCGGCGATCTGCGCGGCCGCCTCGGCGACGGCGCGGCAATCCGAACCGGCAACGAGAAGGTGGACTTCACCCAGCCTGGCAGCCGCGGTGACAGTGGCGAGCGTCGCGTCCTTGAGCGACGCATTGTCGTGTTCGACCCAAACAAGCGTCTTCATGAGTCTTGTATCCTTTCCCGGCCGTGCCCTCAGGCGACGCCCATTTCCTTGAGCTTGGCAACGAGGGCATCGACGTCGGGCACCTTGATGCCCGCCTGACGCACCGGCGGCTCGGAGACCTTGAGGGTCTTGAGACGCGGGGCGATGTCGACGCCGAAGTCGGCAGGCGTCTTGCTGTCGAGCGGCTTCTTCTTCGCCTTCATGATGTTGGGCAGCGAAGCGTAGCGCGGCTCGTTCAGGCGCAGGTCGGTGGTGACGATCGCGGGCATCGCCAGCCTGACGGTCTCCAGACCGCCGTCGACTTCGCGGGTCACGGCAACGCTGTCACCGTCGATCTCGACCTTGCTGGCAAAAGTGCCCTGCGGACGGCCCAGCAGCGCGGCCAGCATCTGGCCGGTCTGGTTGGAGTCGTCGTCGATGGCCTGCTTACCGAGGATGACAAGGCCGGGGTTCTCCTCAGCGACGATCGCTTTCAGGATCTTGGCAACGGCCAGCGGTTCGACTTCCGCGTCGGTCTCGACGAGAATCGCCCGGTCCGCCCCCATGGCGAGCGCCGTACGCAGCGTTTCCTGCGCCTTGGCCGGGCCGACCGAGACCGCAATGATCTCTTCCGCCTTGCCCGCTTCCTTCAGGCGAATGGCTTCCTCGACAGCGATCTCGTCGAAGGGGTTCATGCTCATCTTGACGTTGGCAAGATCAACGCCGGTACCGTCGGACTTCACCCGCGGCTTCACGTTGTAGTCGATCACCCGCTTTACCGGGACGATGATTTTCAT
>NZ_CCBH010000229.1:0-5346 GCF_001368935.1 Novosphingobium sp. KN65.2 | reverse complement strand
ATTTACTACAAATTCTGATTTAATTCACGGAGACTATTCATGGCTGCTTTCGATGCGCCCTATAAGCTTGGAACTTTTTCCGCTGCAGGCTGCGCCCCCTTTCCCGGAGTGATCCTGGCTTCGGGGAAGGTTATCGCGCTATCGGCAATCGGCCGGATCGCCCGGCAGCCGCTCGTCGGCACTTCGGATTTGCTCGAATTCATTCAACATTGGGAATGGAACAACCCAATTCTATCGGCGGCTGTCGAGGGTATCGAGCAGGCGGCCGGGTCGCCCAACTTTGCGGATGTATCGTCCCTTCAGATCCATGTACCGTTCGTGCCCGGTAGCCTGGTTTGCGCCGTCGCCAACTATCGCAAGCATGTGGTGGATTTCTACGAGGATCCGGCCGAGCGCGCCATTTGGGAAGAGCGCATGGACGCCAAGGCGCGCAGCAACCTCTCTTTCGTGTTCAGCAAGCCGGTTTCGGCGGTGGTCGGTCCGCAAGCGGATGTCGCGATACCGGATGACGTCAAGATGCTCGACTGGGAAGTCGAACTGGTCGTAGTCATCGGAAAGGAAGCGCGCCGCGTGAATCGGGCCGATGCGCTGGGCTATGTCGCGGGATATACGGTTGGAAACGACCTGAGCGCGCGCGATTTCCTGGCGCGCGATGATCTTCAGCCGGGCATGCTGGATTTCTGCGGCAGCAAGGGCAATCCCGGTTTCAACCCGATCGGCCCGTTCATCGTGCCCGCGCAGTTTGTACCGGATCCGCAAAAACTTTCGCTTCGGCTGAGGTTGAACGGCGAGATCATGCAGGATGAAGGCTCGGAATTGATGATCGACAGCGTCGCGAAGCTGATCGAATATTCGTCGTCCCGCATGGTTTTGCGGCCGGGCGACATGATCATGACGGGTTCTCCTTCAGGCAACGCCAAATCGCATGACAACCGCTATCTGAGGGTTGGCGATATTGTCGAAGCCGAAGTCGACGGGATCGGGACGCAGCGCATCCGCTTCGTAGCCGAAAAATAAATAAGCGGCACAGCGTGCAGGAGTAAGCAGGAGATGGATATGGACAGGCCTGATCGCCCCGCTGGGCTCAATGAGGGTGAGGGCGGTGTTGCCGATGGGATGCATGATGTCGGCGGTATGCTGCTGCCGCGTCCTTTCCAGGTGGTGCGGATCGGCCATGTCGGCTTCAACGTTACGAAGATCGAGCAGACGCTCGACTTCTTCTGCAATCTTCTTGGATTCCACATTTCCGATACGATCGATTTGGGGGCGCTTCTTCCTCCCGAGGAGCGCCCGATCGACCGATCCGGCATAGCTTTTTTTCTGCGCCACGGCAGTGATCACCACTCCTTTGTGCTGTTTCCCGAAGCGGCGGCCAAGGTTGCGGCCCAGCAGCTTGGCGCATTCCCGATCGAGGTCACGGCAAACCAGATTTCCTGGCAGGCGGGCGGATTGCGCCAGGTGGTCGAGGGGAACGACTGGATGCAGGAGCATGGGCGCCGCGTCGTCTATTCGGGCAGGGATATTCCGGGTTCGAACTTCCATTTCTATACGCCCGATGACGAAGGCCATCTCAATGAAGTCTTCTATGGCATGGAGCAAATTGGGTGGAACGGCAAAAGCAAGCCCGGCGCGGTGCGCGATCTGATCGGCTATGCAGCACCACCGCCGATTCCGCATCGATCGGAGGCCGAGGAACTGCGCTTCATCGCTGACAACGGCATCGACCTCGATAGCGGCCTTCGAGCGACGCTGCCTGAGGCGGAAACCCATGACGTGGACGGCGTGTTGCTTGAGCGGCCTTTCAAGATCGTCAAGGTCGGCCCGCTTCGCCTGTTCGTGAAGGATGTCCAAAAGGCGCTGCATTTCTATCGCGACCTGCTGGGCCTGAAGATCACGGAGACGGTGAACTGGAACGGCCATATATGCGTCTTCCTGCGGGCCGGGCTCGAGCATCATTCGCTGGCGCTCTACCCGATCGAGCTGCGGGAGGTGCTGGGGCTGAGCAAGAACACGACCGCGATGGCGCTCGGCATGCGGGTAGGCAGCTATTCGCAGCTTCGCGCCGCGATTGCCTATCTGTCAGAGCGCGGTGTCGAGATCAGGAAACTGCCGCCCGAATTGTTCCCGGGGATCGATTACAGCGCGCTGGCGATCAGCCCGTGCGGCCATGCGGTCCAGCTCCATTATTATATGGAGCAGCTCGGCTGGAACGGCGAGCCTTGCCCGCCCGAACTGCGGCGGCAGGTGGATAATGACCATTGGCCCGAAACGCTGGAGCCGCTGACGGATAGCTTTTTCGGCGAAACATTCTTCGGGCCGCTAGGCTAAAAGATATTGGCGACCGCCAGGCGCGGAAAAATATGCGTTATGTGTAGGGAGTAACAGTAATGCCGTTTGCCGACAGCTCGGGAGTTTCCCTTTATTATGAGGAAACCGGCACCGGATATCCGATCGTCTGGCTCCATGAATTCGCGGCCGATTTCAGGACGTGGGAAGGCCAGGTCAGGCATTTTTCGGGGCAATATCGCTGCATCACCTATAACGCACGGGGCTACCCCCCTTCGTCCGTGCCGGAGGATGGAGACGCCTACACGTTCGATCGCCAGCGGGATGATGTCCTGGCGATCATGGATCATCTGAAGATTGAAAAGGCCCATATCGTGGGGCTGAGCATGGGCGCCTATGCCGGCCTCCAGTTCGCGATGAGCTACCCGAACCGTGTAAGCGCGCTGTTTTTCGCGAGCGGCGGTTCCGGCGCGTCGCGCGAAGAGCGGGCGCAATATATGCGCGATACGCATATGGTCGCGGATCGCATGCTGAGCGAAGGCATGGAGGCTGGCGCCAGCGGCCTCGCAATGGGCGCGACGCGGATCCAGCTTCTCAACAAGGATGAGCGCGGCTGGAAAGAGTTTCGCCGTTACATGTCCGAACATTCGGCGCTTGGATCCGCGCTGACGCTCAAAAATTATCAGGCGTTGCGGCCGTCGCTCTATGAAAGCGAGGATGTTTTGCGGGCGCTCGATATTCCCGTTCTCCTCGCCTTGGGCGACGAGGATGATCCGGTGATCGAGGTGAATATCTATCTGAAGCGCACGCTTCCGCGCGCCGGTCTCTGGGTCTGCCCGAAAACCGGACATGGCCTCAATATCGAGGAGCCGGGCGCCTTCAATCAGATGGCCAGCCAGTTCTTCAGCACGGTGGAACGCGGCCATTGGCACCGGCGCGATCCGCGAGCAAGCTCCGCGCAATCGCTGTTCATGGGCGACAAGCACGGGCAACCATGATGGCGAGTGGAGTGGAGCGGGCCGCCATGAGCGATGATAAACTGCTGGTCGAGCGGGAAGGGCCGCTGGCCTGGATCACCTTCAACAACCCTGCGAAGCACAACGCCATATCGCTGGACATGTGGCGCGCGCTGGGCAGGGCATTGGAGGGGATCGCGCAGGATCGCGAGGTGCGATGCATTCTTCTGCGCGGCGCGGGCGAACGCGCTTTTGTGTCCGGCGCCGATATTTCGGAATTTGCCGGTCAGCGCCGATCGCCGAAGGACGTGGCGGCCTATGACGAGGCGGCGGACCATGCCCTGGGGCTGTTGCAATCGACGCCGCAGCCGAGCGTTGCGATGATTTCCGGCTATTGTTTTGGCGGCGGGGTGGCCATCGCCCTGTCCTGCGATATCCGGATTGCTGGTTCGGACGCGCTTTTTTCGGTGCCTGCCGCGCGATTGGGCCTGGGCTATGGATGGCTGGGCACGAGGAAGCTGCTCGACGTCGTCGGGCCCGCCTGGGCGGCCGACATGCTCTTCAGCGCCCGCCGCTACGGCGCGACGGAGGCGCTGGCGATGGGGCTGATTACCCAGTTTCATCCGGTGGCGGAATTACAGGCGCAGGTGGGCGCCTATGCATCGACGATCGCGGAAAATGCGCCGCTGACGATCCAGGCGGCCAAGACGATCATCAAGGAATTGAGCCGGCCGTCCGGCAACGCCGATCTGGCGCTGTGCGACCGGCTGGTCGCCGAATGTTTCGCGAGCGAGGATTATGCGGAAGGCGCGCAGGCATTCGCCGCCAAGCGCAAGCCGCGGTTCGTCGGTCGCTGATAAGGAATTGATATGACACAATTACCCCTCAGCCATCTCAAGGTCATCGACCTTTCGCGCGTTCGCGCCGGCCCGACCTGCGTGAAATTCTTTGGCGATTTCGGCGCCGATGTCATCAAGGTCGAGCGGACGGACGGCGAGGGCGATCCGATGGGCGATAACCGGCACTCGTCGGATTACGTCAACGCGCAACGCAACAAGCGTGGCATCACACTCGATCTGAAGCGACCGGAAGGCGTCGCCATACTCAAGCGGTTGGTCGAAACCGCCGATGTGCTGGTCGAGAATTTCCGCCCGGATGTGAAGCATCGCCTGGGCATTGATTATGAGGTGATGGCGGCGATCAATCCCCGTCTCGTCTATACGTCCATCTCGGCGTTCGGCGAGACGGGGCCTTATAGCAGCCGCCCGGGCTTCGATCTCATCGCGCAGGGCATGGGCGGGCTGATGGCGCTTACAGGCTATGCCGATCGGGGGCCAATGCGCGTCGGCATATCGCCGGCCGATCTGAGCGCCGGCATTTTCGCGGCGATGGGCACGATGATCGCGCTGCTGGAGCGGGGAGTGTCGGGCAAGGGACAGTGGGTCCAGACCAACCTCCTTTCGTCGCAGATCATGCTGCTCGATTATCAGGCAATGCGCTGGCTGATGGACAAGGTCGTTCCCATCCAGCGCGGCAATGATCACCCGCAGATCGTGCCGACTGGTGTATATCGGGCAAGTGACGGCTATTTCACGCTCTCGACCGTCGGAAACGACAGCTATTTCAGGCTCTGCCAGGCTATCGACGCGCCGGAATTAGCGACCGACCCGGATTTTCAGACAGCGGAAGGGCGTGAGCGGAACCGGGAGCGCATGAATGCGGCGATCGACAAGGCCACGGCGGCTCGGACGGTGAAGCAATGGGTGGACCTGCTGAGCGCCGCCGGGGTGCCCGCCGGGCCGATCTACAAGCTTGATGAGATGTTTGCCGATCCGCAGGTCAAGGAAACCGGGATCGTGCAGACCATCGACCATCCCGCGCTTGGCCCTGTGGAAATATTGGGCCAGCCGATCAAGATGAGCCGCACGCCGCCGCAGTTTCGGCGCGCCCCTCCGGCGCTGGGCGAGCATACGGCGGATGTGCTGGAGGAAATCGGTTATACCAAGGAGGAAGTGGCTGCGTTGAGGAGCGGTGGTATCATCTGATTGGTTTCAGGTCGGTTTAAGCGGAGGTCGTGCAAGTATTGACCGACACGACCTCCAGT
>NZ_CCBH010000228.1:0-2400 GCF_001368935.1 Novosphingobium sp. KN65.2 | reverse complement strand
CCTCATCACCTGGCCATCAACTGATCGCCGCCAAACAAGTCCGCCACTGATGCTTCATGAATAGTGCGGGTTAGAAGCTGGGTTTCCGTCTTACTCGACATTCTCATCTCCAGATGCCGTATCCAACGACGGCGATTTTCTCATTGCTGCGTTCAAGTGGACCTTGTCTTTGATGACGGCTGCGCAGGCGTCCATCGCTGATGCGATTGTTGTCTGGCGCAGCACTTGACTCAGGTGACAATCCTTAGGCGCTCCTTCTAAATCGTGACGGAGCAACTTCCGTGCCATCTGAGATGGCGACGTATCGAAAAGTGCGATGTGATTGTTTGTATTAAGTTAAATCGGAAAATCTGCTGCGTTGAAGCATTTGCCTTTCTCAGGAATCGTCGTCGTTGCGAACTCGTTGAGTAAGGCACTGGAGACGGATAAGGACAATTCGGAACACAGTTATCAGAGTTGATAACAATATCAAACATGACGCAGTGTAGAATTTGTCGGCGTGCCACCGAGGCCGAGGCGCATCGACCGTGATCGGAGTCGCCGAAGCGGGTAAAGAAGGTCAGGTTGTGTCCGTTCCGATTCGTCGCCGGCCCCGTCTGGCGGGGCAGTGCTTCGGCGGTGTTAAGGGCTGCGCGCTTGAGGAAATGGAAAGACGACGTATCTCACCCGCGAAGGCGAGCGGCTCCTCCCGTGCGGCAAATCGTCGACTGCAGACATCGGTTGCCAGCGTGTGATGTTATAGGTGCGCTCGGCGACGTTACGCGGCGGACAGGGAATGAATTCTGCAGGTAACAACGCGACGCCCGTCGGCACATTGACCTTTACATCGGCATGGCCTCAACTTGCCGCTCTTAGGTTTATGCGTCTGCACAGAACGATATCCGAACTCGCGTGACTGAATTCGGCCTAGAGTGCTGCGATAGGCGGTCTCGGCGGGATGATCCGTCGGCGACCGGTCAGCCGACCAACTCGCCACCATATTCAGGTGTATGCTCGCAACGACGTCGTTGTGGGCGCTGCCAGCCAATTCGCCCGCCGATCCCTAATCGCCCTTTGGACGCCGAACCGTTCATGGCCCGATCTTATACTTTGCCCTGGCCATTCCCATGACCTCTAACGCTCACGCGTTGCAAAAAGTTGTCCGAGTTTCCCAGGGTCTGCTGACTCCAAGAACTGAGCTTGGTAAGGAGTCACCGATTGACGAACTGGTTTACCAGTGCATTGAACTCGTCGGGACGTTCCCATTGAGCCCAGTGGCCGCATTTCGAGAAGATGTGCATGTCGGCGTTGGGGATGAGCTTGCGCAGGATGAACCCGGCATCGAGCGGCAGGACGCGATCCTCGGCGCCCCAGATGATGAGCGTGGGGCTTGTGATCCTGTCGAGCCCCTGGTTCCACAGATGGTCCTTGGGGTGCGCCATCAACGTGCGTAGCGGCGGATTGGCGACCGTCTCGGGAAGCGAAGCGATCTTCAGGCGCTCCTCCAGCAGTTCCTGCGTGATCGATGAGCGGTCATAAACGAGGAGGTCGGTGACACGCGCGAGCTTCTCGAGCGTCGGTCCTTCCCCGCCATAGAAGTCGAGCATCCGCTGCAGCCCCTCTGTCGGGAACGGTGACAAGACCGGCAGGCCACCGCCAGGCCCCATCAGGACCAGCATGTCGATCCGCTCGGGGGTGTCGAGCGCGAAGCGCAGCGAGGTCATGCCGCCGAGCGAGTTGCCCACCAGGCTGGCTGTTTGTATGCCGGCATGGTCCATGACGTCGCGCACCGCACTGGCAAGCGACACGATGAGCCCGTCGGGCTGCGCGCGCGGGGCGGACTGGCCATAGCCGGGCAGATCGAGCACGATTACCCGATTGCGCTGGGAGAGCGGTTCCACATTCTTGCGGTAATTGCTGTAGCCATAGGCGCCTGGACCACCGCCGTGGATCAGGATGATGGCCGGTCCTTCGCCCCAGCTATGGTAGTGGACGCGCCCATCGGCGGCATCGGCGAACCTGCTTTCGGGCGCCAGGATATCGGTCATTATCGTCTCCTGTTCGATCATTCGGGAAGCCGTGCTACGGCCGGCTCGGCAAGCACCCGGCCATATCTGTCGCGGATCGCCTTCTTGTCGATCTTGCCCGTGGCGGTAAGCGGCACGGTGTCGATGATGATGCGGTCGGGCATCCACCATTTGACGATGCGAGGTTCCAGCCATGCTGCTATCTCTTCACACGTGACATTGCTGCCTGCATGCGGTTCGACCAGCATGATCGGCCGTTCTTCCCATTTGGGATGATGCACGCCGGCCACGGCCGCCACCTTCACGCCCGGACATCCCGCCGCGATATTTTCCAGATCGATCGAGCTGATCCATTCGCCGCCCGATTTGATTACGTCCTTCTTGCGGTCGGTGA
>NZ_CCBH010000227.1:0-7459 GCF_001368935.1 Novosphingobium sp. KN65.2 | reverse complement strand
AAAGCCGAGCCGACAGGGCGAACCGGCGGCGCCGAGATTGTCCACGACATCAAGGCGCCGCATCGAAAGACCGCCAACCGCCCCTGACCCCCACGATCGATGCGGGGCGGGGCGGCAGGACAACAGGGCTTTCCGGAGAGGAAATGCGATGTTCATCGAGAGCATTTGGTATGTCGCCGCCCGCTCGCGGACAATCGGCGCGCCGCGATCATGCGCCCCACTTCCGTCCGACCGTTCCGGCCCCGCCGGTCTGGCGCCTTGCCCGGCGGCTGTGGAAGCGCGCCCGCCGCTGACCTGAACGAAGGGCATGCGGCCCGGGAAGATGCCGCGCCAAGGAATGAACAAACAACCCGGCTGCCCCACCAGATCAGGCAGTCAGGGCTTGAACGAGGGAGAGGAAAAATGAGGAAGCCCATATGCGTCCTGCTCGCGACCAGCGCGCTCGTCGCTCCGCTGTGCAGCCATGCGCAATCCCCGGCCGAACAGGCCGAAGCCGCGCCGCAACGCGACCTTGCCGTGGGCGAGATCATCGTCACCGCGCAGAAGCGTGAGGAACGGCTGAACGACGTGCCGGTCTCCATCACGGCGGCCTCCGCCAGCCAGCTTGAAATGCGGGCGTGACCCAGCCGTCGGACCTGGTGAAGATCGTTCCCGGCTTCACCTATCAGCCGAGCGCCTATGGCACGCCGGTCTTCACGATGCGCGGCATCGGCTTCTACGACGTCGCCGTCGCCGTGGCCCCGGCGGTCAGCGTCTATGTCGACCAGGTGCCCCTGCCCTATCTCGCCATGACGCAGGGGGCGTCTCTCGACGTCGAGCGCGTCGAGGCGCTGAAAGGGCCGCAGGGCACATTGTTCGGTCAGAATTCGACCGGCGGCGCGATCAACTATATCGCGGCCAAGCCGACCGACCACCTCGCCGCCGGCATCGACCTCAGCTATGGCCGGTTCGACCAGGTGGATGCGCAGGGCTTCGTCAGCGGCCCCATCGCGGCCAATCTGAAGGCGCGGCTCGCGGTGCGCCACGAATATCGCGACGGCTGGCAGATCAGCCAGACCCGCCCGTCCGACCGCCTCGGCCGCCGGGACTATTCCACCGCCCGCCTGCTGCTCGATTGGGAGCCCACCGACACGCTGCGCTTCGAATTCAACGCCAATGGCTGGATCGACCGGAGCGAGACGCAGGCGGCGCAGTTCGTGAAATATGCCCCGACCGTGGCTCCGTCGGCGGGCGGCTATACCGACATCACGGCAGAACTGGAAGCCGCCGTCCCGGCCCCCAACCGCAGCCGCATCGCGGACTGGGACCCCGGCGCCGACCTTCGCCGCGACGACAGCTTCTACCAATTCTCGCTGCGCGGCGACCTGGACGTCAGCGATGCCGTGACCCTGACCTCGATCAGCGCCTATTCGCGGTTCAGGCAGCGTTCGCCCAGCGACACCGACGGCGTGCCGCAGAATAATTTCCTGCTGACGATCAACGCCGACATAGAGACGGTGTCGCAGGAATTGCGGCTCGCGGGCATGGCGGGTCCGATCCGCTGGATGCTCGGCGGCAATTACAGCCACGACACCACCGGGGACGACCAGCGCGGCGATTATGTCGCCAGCAACAGCGGCGTGGGGCCGTTCCGCTACACATCCTTCATCAACAGCAACCATCAGAAGATCTCGACCAAGGCGGTGTTCGGCAGCCTCGACTATGAGCTGACGGACAGGGTGACGGCGCAGGTTTCGGCGCGCTACAGCGACCAGCGCAACCGGTTCAGCGGCTGCCTGCTGGACGTGGGGGACGGCCTGATCTCCAACGCGTTCAGCTTCCTGTCGAACCTGTCGCGCAATTTCGATCCGCCGACGGTGGCGCTCGCGCCGGGCGCCTGCGCGACGCTGGGCGAAGTCGGCTATGGCACGCCCTTCATCCCGGTGCCCAGCGTCGAAAAGTCGCTGAAGGAGGATAATATTTCCTGGCGCGCCAGCCTCAACTGGAAACCGAATCCCGACAGCCTGCTCTACGCCAACGTCACGCGCGGCTATAAGGCGGGCAGCTTCCCGACGGTGCCCGGCCTTTTCCCCAGCCAGTTCGACCCGGTGACGCAGGAATCGGTGCTCGCCTATGAGGCCGGCTTCAAGCTTTCGCTGCTCGACCGGCGGCTGCAACTGACGGGCGCGGGCTTCTATTACAAATATGACGACAAGCAGATCATCGGCTACATCACCACCGCCTTCGGCAATCTGCCCGGGCTGGTGCAGGTTCCGAGGTCGAGCGTCCGCGGCGCGGAGCTGAGCGTCAACTGGCGGCCCGTCGACGGGCTGACCTTCAATGGCGGCGCGACCTATGTCGACTCGCGCGTCGACCGGAGCTTCCTCGCCAACGATCCCTATGCCGCCGTCGTCGACATCAAGGGCGAACCCTTTCCCAGCACGCCAAAATGGCAGCTCAACGGCGATCTCGACTATCGTTTCGCGCTGACCGGCAATCTCGACCTCTCGCTGGGCGGCAATGTCCGCTACCGCTCGCGCAGCGTGGCGGCGTTCGGGGGAGCGCCCGAATTCGCCCTGCCCGGCTATGCCGTGCTCGACCTGCGGGTCGGCATCGAAAGCCCGGACAGCGGATGGAAGTTCCAGCTCTGGGGCCGCAACGTCACCAATAAATTCTACGTCACCACCGTCACCCATGTGGTCGATACGGTGGCGCGCACCACCGGCATGCCCGCCACTTATGGCGCGACGCTCAGCTACAGCTATTGATGCGATGAACCATGCCGTCATCCTTGCGCGCCGTCCGCAGGCCATTCCCCAGAGCGAGCATTTCGCGCTGGAGGAACGCCCCATGCCCGTTCCCGTCGAAGGACAGATATGGGTGCGCAACCATTATCTGTCCGTCGAGCCCGCCATGCGGGGCTGGCTGAGCGATGCGAGCAACTATTCCGACCCGATCCATGTCGGGGACGTCATGCGCGCCTTCGCCGTCGGAGAGGTGGTGGAATCGCGGCACGGCGATTTCGCGCCGGGCGACAGGGTGATGGGCCTGTTCGGCTGGCAGGAGCATGCGGCGGTCGACCAGTCCGCCATATTGCTGCGCATTGCCGACACGGACCTGCCGCTGTCGCTCTATCTCGGCATATTGGGGCTGAACGGCGTCACCGCCTATTTCGGGCTGCTCGACATCTGCGCGCCCCGTCCCGGCGAGACGGTGCTCGTCTCGACGGCGGCGGGTTCGGTGGGGTCCTGCGTGGGCCAGATCGCCGCCATATCGGGCTGCCGCACGGTCGGCCTGGCGGGCGGGCCGGAAAAGCGGCGCCAGTGCCTGGACGAGTTCGGCTATGACGCCGCGATCGACTATCGCGGCGAGCCCGATCTGGATGCCGCCATTGCCCGCGCCTGTCCCGACGGGGTCGACATTTATTTCGACAATATAGCCGGGCCGATCAGCGACGCGGTGCTGCGCCATTTGCGCCTGCATGCGCGGATCGCCGTTTGCGGCACCGCCTCGATCGCGAGCTGGGACCCCTGGCCGCAGGGTGCCCGGCCCGAGCGTCACCTGCTGGTGAAGCGGGCGACGATGCGCGGATTCCTGACGTTCGACTATGCCGATCGCTTCGATGAGGCCGTCACCCAGTTGTCGGTCTGGCTGCGCGAGGGACGGCTGCATTACCGCGAGGATATATTGGAAGGGCTTGGCGAAGCCCCCGGCGCAATAGCGCGCCTCTATTCCGGGCAGAATCAGGGGAAGCTGCTGATCCGGCTTCCCGCAGCGAAGGATTGAACCGCGTGTCGAAGGTCATCATCAGTTGCGCCCTCACCGGCGCCGTCCACACCCCCACCATGTCCCCCCATCTGCCGGTGACGCCCGACGAGATCGCGCAACAGGCGATCGAGGCGGCCGAGGCCGGCGCATCCGTCCTCCACCTTCATGCGCGGGACCCGGAAACGGGCAGGCCGACGCCCGATCCCGGTGTGTTCATGCAGTTCCTGCCGCGCATCAAGCAGGCGACCGACGCCGTGGTCAACATCACGACGGGCGGCGGCCAGGGCATGTCGCTCGACGAGCGGCTCGCGGCGCCGCTGCGCGCATCGCCGGAGCTTTGCTCGCTCAACATGGGATCGATGAATTTCGGCATGTATCCCATGCTGGAGCGTTACAAGAGCTTCCAACATGACTGGGAAGCGGCGCATCTGGAGGCTTCGCGCGACTGGATCTTCAAGAACACCTTCAGGGATATAGAGCTGATCCTGGAGCGGCTGGGCAAGGGGCACGGCACCAAGTTCGAGTTCGAATGCTACGACACCGCCCATCTCTATACGCTCGCCCATTTTCTGGACCGCAAGCTGGTGACGCCGCCGCTGTTCGTGCAATCCATCTTCGGCCTGCTCGGCGGCACCGGCGCGGACACGGAAAATCTGCTGCACGCCAGGCGCATAGCGGACAAGCTGTTCGGGGACGATTATCGCTGGTCGGTCATGGCGGCGGGCAAGCATCAGATCCCCTTCGTCACCATGGGCGCGATCAACGGCGCGAACGTCCGCGTCGGGCTGGAGGATTCGCTTTATGCGGGCAAGGGACGGCTCGCCCGGTCCAATGCCGAACAGGTGCGGCTGATCCGATCGATCCTGGAGCCCTTGTCGCTGGAGGTGGCGACACCGGCGGAGACGCGTGAGATATTGGCGCTGAAGGGCGGCGACAATGTCACCTTCTAGAGCAATCGAAAGGGAGGGAGAGCCCATGGCCGAGCAGCAGGACCATTCGCCCCGCATCATGGCGGTGATCGACTATTTCCGGCGGGGCGACGCGGGCCGGCCCGACATGCTCGACGGGTTCACCGACGATTTCGAATTTTTCTTTCCCAAATTCGGCATCGGCCGGGGCCGCGAGGACTTCATGGCCTTCGCCGCCGGCCTTGTGGGTTCGTTCAAGGCGTTCGGGCACGATATTGACGGGCTGCGCTTCATCGAGAGCGGCGACAGCGTGGTAGTCGAAGGCACCACGCGCGGCGAAGACAGGGAAGGCGCGACATGGGCAGGCGGCACGACGCCGGGCGGGCGCTTTTGCAGCGTCTTCGAATTTCGCGGCGCGCTGATCGCCCGCATGCACATCTATCTCGACCCCGATTACACCAGCCGGGACGAGGCGCGGTTCCTGTGGGGCAGGGACCGGCGCTGGTGATCGCCATGAAGGAGGAGAGGTTCGCATGAGCAGGCTGCAAGGCAAGGTCGCCCTGATCACGGGCGCGGCAAGCGGCCAGGGCGCGGCGGAAGCGCGGCTGTTCGCGGCGGAGGGCGCGAAGGTGGTCGTCACCGACCTCAACGAAGCCGGAGCGGCGGTCGCCGCCGAACTGGGAGCCAACGGTCATTTCGTTCGCCATGACGTGGCGGAACAGGCCGATTGGGCGCGGGTCGTGCGCGAGGCGGAGGAGCGCTTCGGGAAGATCGACATTCTGGTCAACAATGCGGGCGTCTACAAGCCCGCGCCCTTGCTGGAGACGGACGCCGCGCTGTGGGACCTGCACTATCGCGTCAATCAGCTCAGCGTCTTCCTGGGGATGCGCGCCGCCGCGGAGGCGATGGCGAAGACCGGCGGCGGCGCCATCGTCAACATCTCGTCGGGCGCGGGCCTGGGCAATGTTCCCGGCATCTTCGCCTATGCCACCAGCAAATGGGCCGTGCGCGGCATGAGCAAGCTGGCGGCGTCGGAACTCGCGCCGCTCGGCATCCGCGTCAATTCGATCCATCCCGGCATCATCGACACGCCGATGCTGGGCGAGAACACGCCCGAACGGCTGAAATTCTACGAGGACATGATCCCCATGAAGCGCATCGGAACCACCGACGAGGTGGCCCGGCTGGTGCTGTTCCTCGCCTCCGACGAGGCGAGCTACGTCACCGGCGCGGAAATCACCGTCGACGGCGGGATCGGCTGAAGGATCGAAAGGACATCATATGGGGCGGTTGCAGGGCAAGGTTGCCATCATCACCGGCGGGGGGCGCGGCATCGGCCGCGCCACCGCGGAACTCTTCGCCCGCGAGGGCGCGCAGGTTCATGTCACCGACGTCAACCCGCCCGACGCGCCCTATGACGATCCGGCGATCCGCTTTTCCATCATGGACGTCGCGAACGAAGGGCAATGGGCGGAGCTGGTGGAGGGCATCGTGGCGCGTCATGGCGCCGTCGACATCCTCGTCAACAATGCGGGCATCGGCGGGTCGCAACTGCCGCTTGCCGATGAGAATCTGGCCGACTGGGACCGGGTGATCGCGGTCAACCAGACCGGCGTCTTCCTGGGCATGCGCGCCGTGCTGCCGGGCATGCGCGCCAAAAGGGCGGGGTCGATCGTCAATTTCTCGTCGATCTGGGGGATCGCGGCGGTCCCCGGCGCGGCCGCCTATCATGCGTCCAAGGCGGCCGTCCGGCACCTGACCAAACATGCCGCCGTCACCTATGCGCCGGACAATGTGCGGGTGAACTCGATCCATCCCGGCATCATCGCCACCCCCATGGTGCTGGAGGATCAGGCGGAGGAAACCAGCGCCGGGGTGGTGGCGGCGACGCCGCTGGGACGCATGGGCCAGCCGATCGAACTGGCCAATGGCGTGCTGTTCCTCGCCAGCGACGAATCCAGCTTCATGACCGGCGCCGAACTGGTGATCGATGGCGGCTATCTTGCGCAGTGACGCGGCTATCGCATCCATGACGCGGGATAGTCTGGACGAACTGCTCGCGCGAACGGACGCCTTCATCCGCGACGTGGTGATCCCCTTCGAAACCGACCCCCGGATCGGCGGTCACGGCCCATCGGACGCGCTGGTCGAGGATTTGCGGGCGCGGGCGCGCCATGCCGGCCTCATCGCCCCCCATCTGCCGCCGGAACTGGGCGGACAGGGGCTGGACCATGCCGCGACGGCGCGGCTGTTCCGGTCGGCCGGCTATTCGCCGCTCGGACCGCTGGCGATGAACCTGGCGGCCCCGGACGAGGGCAATATGCACCTCCTCGCCCGCGTGGCCACCCCGGCGCAGATCGACCGCTTCCTCCGGCCGCTTGCCGCCGGGACGACGCGGTCGGCCTTCCTGATGACCGAACCGGCGGACGAGGATGGGGCCGGTTCCGACCCCTCGATGCTCAGGACCGTGGCGCGCCCCGATGGCGACCATTGGATCATCGACGGGCGCAAGAGCTTCGCGACAGGCGCGGAGGGCGCTGCCTTCTCGATCGTCATGGCGCGCACGGGGGAGTCGGCCACCATGTTCCTTGTCGACATGGACAGCCCCGGCATCACCGTCGAGCGGCTGCTCGACACCATCGATGGGACCATGCCCGGCGGCCATGCCGTCGTGCGGCTCGACGGCGTGCGGGTGCCCGCGACCCGGATACTCGGGGAGGTCGATCAGGGCTTCCGCTACGCGCAGGTGCGTCTGGCGCCCGCGCGCCTCACCCATTGCATGCGCTGGTGGGGGAGCGCGAGGC
>NZ_CCBH010000226.1:0-11812 GCF_001368935.1 Novosphingobium sp. KN65.2 | reverse complement strand
GGCCGCTATCGGATACGTACCTATGCGATGCGAACGCTTATGCATCTTGCCGCTCATGGCGAGCGCCTCTGCTCGATCGCTGAAGTGGCGCAAGCCTATAGGATCTCGCAGAACCATCTCATGAAGATCGTGAATGATCTGGTCAGGGAAGGGTACATCGAAGGCATCCGGGGGCGAGGGGGCGGGATCAGGCTAGGCATGCCGGCATCGCAAATCAACCTTGGCCTTCTGGTGCGTCATACCGAAGGAGGATTTGACCTTGTCGACTGCGGCACCTGCATCATATCGCCGGCCTGTCGTTTGACCGGCATCCTCAAGGAAGCGCTCGCAGCCTTTCTGGCTGTTTTAGACCATTATACGTTGGCCGATTTGATGGCCAAGCCCGAGGATTTCGACGCGATTTTTGGCATCGACAGGGCAGATCTTCCTGAAGCTAGTCCTTCTGCTGGATAGGTGGGTCTTCCCGGCAGCGGGGTTCGGTGGAAAGCTGCCAGGAAGATCCATCTAGACATATCGCGCGTATCGTTGATTAACGCCAGACGTTGTAGCGCGTGTGGTGAGAGATTTGTCGTTGTCAGCATGGCCACTGCTGTGCGGGTGTGTGTCTAGAATGCCGACGAGCAGCCAGGTCATTTGGGTTTTCGATCAGTGCCAGACGCGGGCCAGACCCATCGCGACGAGGTGTTGTCCGGCGTCGCGGCCACGGACCGACACTTTTGCCAGCGTTCGCCCATAGCGATCAGTGGCATGACGCGTTAGCTTGATTGGGCCTACCTTGAGAAACGCAGCCAACGCCTCGCGTGAAGCCACGCCCATTTCGTCATCGCACCATGCCGGGTTCTGCGAGTTGTAGAGGCGTTGGACCGAGTAAGGCGAGCACCGCGGCGAGCCTTCGAGCTCCGGCGCGTCGATGTTCTCGATCCGGATCGTTTCCATTCCGCAGCGGATGGTGTCGCCATCATGGATCATGACAACTGGACAATCCGATCCAGCCAGGCGGTCGAATCCCGCGCTAGACGTGACTGCATCCCAGTGGGTCACCACCATGCCGATTACAAACACGGCAAAGAAGCTGGAGGCGATCATCGCGAGCAGATGCCACTTCTCTTGCCGCCGAGCGCGTACAAGCCGCGCGCAGTAATGCGCTCCTGGCTGAACAGGCGCTGCGCGAAATGGCTTCCTAATAGTGCCAGGATTGGATCTTCTTTGCCTCACCCTTGGCAAATTACGTTTCCTTCTCCGAGAACGTCACCGTGGCATGGGGATCGTGCGGTCCCCGGCCGACGCCACCTGTCATCGGCCCTACCACGCATGTCTTGGGATCGAACGATCCTGCGGCATACATGGTGACGGGAGTTCCATCGGGGCCGCTGGTCCGAAACTGCACAACAGCTGAGGCCGCCTTCCCATTCTTTGGAACGACAGCCTGGAAATCCACGAAGTCGAAGGATGACGTGCCCGGCGGCAGCGCCGCGCTCACGCGTTGCACGAGCCCATTGAGGAACGCGGCATTCCGGGATCGGCAAATGTCATTCGGAATTGCTGCGTAGAGATCGGCCTTGCGGATGGAGTAGCTGGTGGGCGCGGTGCTCGGGGCAGGGGCCTGTGTGCTCGATCCGCATGCACAAAGCATCGTAAGCAGCGCAACAGGCCAAGCGGCCGCTCCGCGATTTGGCCTTGTCAATCCAGATCGTTTGCGCGCGCGCATGGTTGCCTCCTCCCCCTTCGCCCCATATCTTTCAGGATCTTCTCTGGCGCAGTCAATGCAGCAAACGTTGGAGAAGACACGAAGGCTGACCTCGTGCACCGGAGGGTGTACGAGGTCAGTGATTGGGTTTGGTTTGCGGTTTCGACGGGGCCTGTACCATCAGAATGAAAAGCTGAACGATTCAATTCAAGATCAGAGCTGGGACTTGCAAAACGACGAGGTCGGCTCGCCCAGATCGGTGCCCCAGCTTTCCATTTGGTCACGCACGATGCCCCGGAGTTTTTGGAGGCACGCGATCTCGGCTTGGCGTTGCGCCGATACCGCGACACGGCTTGAAATAGCCTGTTCGAGCCGTTCTTCCTCTCTGGCAAAGTATGCGAGGATTTTGCTTTGCATGACGCGAGGCTACCCGCTCGATTGCGATCCGAATCTGGCATTCCAGGCTGTGGGCGCCGTGCTGCACCAGTGCCTGTTGTCAGGATAACCGGGCCGGGTGCCGGTATGGGTCACCCAGGAAGACAGTATCGCCTGCTTCACCTCGGGCTCTGGCTGAGGTCTTGGTGTAAACTCATAAGGATGTCGCGAACGGGTGAGGGACATTCGTTTGCCTCCTTCAATCCAGTTTTTTCCTCTCCAGCGGCCTTTCGCCGCGCAGGAGATGTAAGTCTCCACCCGTTCAGGTCAACTCCTCTGAAGGTGTATGGCTCGCAATTTCATGCCTCGGCTCTGGGTCAGTGCAGCTTCACGCCGTGACCAAGCTGCACCTTGGCGGGGATGCTCGCCTTCCACGTCTTGCCGATGCGCTCGAGCGGTACGCCGCAATCATCGCACAGCGCGGCGTCGCCTTCTTCATCCTGACGGCGCAGGTGTTCGTGGGGACCATCGAGTTCAAGGTAACCGCTGATCCTACCCCACGTATCCGTGTGCTGCGCTGAGGACCAAATCCGCAGGAGACGATGAGGAACTCGGCAGTGAAGGATAAGATTGATACTGGGTCAAACGGGGATTTGACGTGTGCGTCGCACAGTGCAATTTCGCGTTTGTCCGACAGTTTGGCGCCCACACGGCGGCGCCACGAGCGCTGGCCGGATGAAGAGCGCGAGGTCGTCAATGAGAAGGTCTATGGATCGAATCGAACTAATAAATCTTCCTCCCCCGGCGGACGGCTTTTCACGAGCCGTTTATCTTCTCCTCAAGCGCCGCAATCTTAGCAAGTATTTCGTCGAATGACGGCGGTTTCTCATCGAACATCATCGGCGCCATGGCCCGGTAGTCGGCGCGCAAGTCCCTGAGCCGCGCCTCGTCAGGCATCAGCCGCAACGTGCCTGGTTGTGTGGTGTCGTAGCTCGCCCAGCCGGAGCGGAAAAAGATTGTCTTGTGCGCGGCCACTTGTGCCAACAAATCGAAATCGGTCGCGGCGGCCTGTCCCTCTGTCGTTTCGAGGAGCATGGCGAGATCATAATAATGCCGCGAGAAATATTGCGGCGTGGGAGAAGTTGCCGGACGGTGCGCTTCCGCATGAAGTGCGGTTGCCTTTTCCCAGAAGGTGCGCCGGGCTGACAGCACCGTGATGCTGGTTTCGGGATGCTCGAAAAAATCGGGATAATCCTCCGCAGCATAAGGGCGAATGAGTTTCTCTTCGGTCGGCCAGGGATCGCCACGCGCACCGAGTTCGAGTTTCACCCGCGGCGTGATGTAAGCCATGCCCGCATATTCGGAGACGGGCAGCGCCGTCGGGTAATGAAAGTTCACCGTCTGGGAGTCTGCGGAATCGATCTCCAGCTTCCACTCACTGTTGGTCGGCTCGCCGAGCTGCCCCACGATCTCGGCGCGGAGCGCCGGAAGAAGCTTGTCGGCGATGTGACGCTCGACGTCACCGACCAGATCATCGATCAGTCGGGCTACCTGCTTCTTGCTGATCCCTTCCTTCTCGGGGTCGCGATCACCGGTATAGCCCAATTCTGCGCGGTCGAAAGACAGATCGATGTCCTCGGAAAAACGTCGGATGGCGCCGAACGCTTTGGAGAGGGACGTCCCTCCTTTGAAGACGAGCGACGCCGTCGTCCCTTTGGGCAGACCAAACAGACGTCTCAGACTCCAGCAAACCCAGAAGTCTTTTTCGATGATCGTGTTGGCGACACCCCGACCGGCACCGGATTCCCCAAAAAGGGCAGCGCGATCTTCGGCCGGCAGAAGGGCGACCTTATCCATCGATATTGGCCGCCGCTGCATTGGCGATCGACACAAGGGTCGGCCGCATCCAGGCGGGTGCCTGAAAGGCAGTCGAGGCAAGCGTCCTCTTGTCCTTGGCCGACAGCTGCTGTGCGGCGATCTGTGCGACATCCGCAGCGCGCACGGGGCCGACATGCCGAAGCGCCTGAACGACCGTACCAGCCGGACTGCCGGGTGCGATCAGATGCTTGGGCGAGGCATGGCGAAGATCCACGACGCGCTTGCCCAGTACCACGCGCCGCGAAGGTCCATCGGTCAGATATGTGCTTTGGGCCGGGACCTGCGCTGAAAGGCCGAGCGCGTTAGCCGCCCGCGCACCGGCAATCTGCACCTGTGAACCGGTCTCGCGCGCGAGCGCCTGGGCAACATCGTCCGGGGCTGGGGATAGAGGCCCGAGCTTCGGATGCAGCTTGGGGAAGTCATATAGCCCGCGTGCAAGGCGGCGAAGCTGGCCTCCTTTGACGAGTCGAGAAAGAGCCTGATCGATGGACGAACGCGCGCCAACGGCGAGAAAGTCGCTGGGCGTGAATACGCTACCGCGCCCGCTCATGCGGACACGCTTCATGACCCGGTCAGGAACAGAGGCGCTAATCGTCTTCATATGTCAGAAAATAGTACATCTTTTTCCGACATGCAATAGGTCGCACCGCTCTTGGCAGATAGCGCTCTATGCAATCCCGATATGCGAGTGCGGGTCTGGCGGTAGCAGGAGAATGCCCCTCACGAAGGAAGTCTGACCGTCTGATCGACTGAGGCGTCGCGGTGATAACCGTCGCTCCCGCGCTGCCTCCGCGATCGGGCGACTCACGACCAGACCCGGTCGTTCAGCCCAGACACGCTGAGCGTCCGCTTATGCCGAAACTTGCCGTTGGCATGTGGCCGATCATCTCGGCCGCAACCGCTAACACCTCGGACGTTCGACTGCTCGATTTTCGTCCCCGAAAGCGCCCGTTCGTACATGGGAACGCGGCGCTGGAGATAAGGCGGGTCTCTCTTACGGGACCAGCGATGCTGGATCGACGGGTACATAGGCTTCCGCCGGCCAAGGTCCGGCGTAACCCGTGATCAGGCCATCCGACGGCAAGTTCATTCCCGCCAATGCCGCCGCCGCGCCCAGGCACCGGCTCAAGTGGCCCCGCAGCTGCTCCAATGCGTCGAAATAGGCCTGCCTGACCTCGCCATCACGATACAATTCGTCGCCTGGGTGCCGAGGGGCACCGCTTCGAGAGAGCCGCTGTTCGAAAGTCAGGAACTGACGGATTGCGGTCAGCATGAGTTCGACGAGACCGGACAAGGCGCCTTGCTCGCTGGCCAGAGCAACGCGCGCATCAACCAGGCGCGCCCGGATTCCCTGCAGCGAGGACAGTGCGGCGTCGATGCATCCGTCGCAGCACTCCTGCGCGTTGAGAACCCGCTTGTCACCCACACGCAGGACGATCTCAGCGGCGACGGCGCGCTCCCTCGCGCTCGGATGGACGTGGACGGTCAGAAACGGCAGAACGACCGCCAGCGCCCCAGGCCTACCATCGGCACTACGCACGAGGTCCCGCAGCGCCGGTTGGATCTGGAACTGGAAAAGGTTCGCGCCACTTCGCATCATGCCAAGGCTATTTCAGCAGCGGCGCATCCGCAACCCATGGCGTCCAGGCCCCATGGAACTACAAACGGACTTGTGGCAGTCCGCGCAAATGAAGAAGCAACAGTCGATCGAGATATTGGCCCGTCAGCGCGAAGCCGCGAAGTGCCTGGCTACGATGAACAGCTCGTCGCCACAGTTCACCAAGTGGTACCGCGACACAGAGATCGCGATTGAGCGGATCTTCGGGGCGCAGAGTCGCAATCTTACCGATTTCCAAGACGTCAGTTTCTCGCTTTCAGTTTGGACGTCCTACACGACGGACGCCGAAATCCACGGGGCCTTCGTGCGGGGGCTCGAGAACGCGATGGCGGTACTGAGTTCGATGATTGACGAGATCCAGGAATACGGGAACGACGATGAAACGGCGGGAATGGAGCCGGACCAGGTCAACCTCATCGAGAAGCTGTGCCTGCGCTTCCATGCCGCGGCGCGGCAGTTGCAGGCGCGCCATGCTGGCCGCGCAACGCTCACGATTGAGGACGAGTACGATACGCAGGACTTGCTCCATGCCATCCTGCGCCTCCATTTCGACGACATTCGGGAGGAGGAGTGGACCCCGAGCTACGCAGGCGCTGCGTCGCGCATCGATTTCCTGCTTAAAGCCGAGCAGATCGTCATCGAGGTCAAGAAAACCCGCGCATCGATGACGGCGAAGAAGCTCGGTGAGGAGCTCATTATCGACCGCGCGCGGTACGAGGCACATCCCGATTGCAAGATCCTCGTTTGCTTCGTTTACGATCCGGAGGGGCGCATCGGGAACCCCGTTGGCATCGAACGCGACCTGGAAGGCCGCGAGGGCAGACTGAAGGTGCGCGTGATCATCGCACCTAAGACTTGAAGCACCTGAAGGGTGAGCCCTCGGCAAATAGAAACATGACCTGCCGCTGCAGGTGAAGATCAGGGACGGAACATGGACGCACAAGTCGACGATCTCTCAAATGAAGCGGCGGCTCTCGCCGACATCCTTAAGTGGTCGACAGACCTGCCGGCTTGGCAGCGCGATGCCTTGCGTCGGCTCTGCAGCCAATCCAAGCTGGAAGCGGTCGACCTGACTACCCTTGCTGCAATCTGCAAAGCGACTGAGCAGGCCGTTCCGCTCGACGCCAGTCACCTTCGGGACCCGGCGGCCAGCAATGCTGTCGTTAGTCTCGGCGCCCTCCATGGCTTGTCGAACGTCAATGCCCTCGCACCCGGCGAGCGCCTTTCATTCGGCAAAGCCGGTCTCACCGTCATTTACGGCGACAATGGTGCCGGCAAATCCGGCTACGCTCGCGTTCTCAAGCAACTTTGCCGTGCTCGTTCGCCAAAGGGCGATGCGATCCTGCCGAACATCTACGCTACCACGTCCGGCATCCCGACTGCGAATATTGAATTCTACATCGGTGGCCAGAAGCGAAATGCATCCTGGTCGCAAGGAAATGCCCCTGATGCCATGCTCTCCGCCGTGAGCGTTTTCGATTCGCGCACCGCCAACGTCCATGTCGAGAACACCAATGACCTAGCCTACACGCCGCTGCCGCTACGTATCCTCGCTGGTCTCGCGCAAGCGTGCCAGGATGTAAAAGCCAAACTGGTCGCCGAGATCAAAGCTCTGAAGGAACAAACACCGGCCGTCCTGTCGGCACCCGATTGCAAACCCAACACCCAGGTAGGAAAGCTCGTCGCAGCCCTGTCCGGCAAGACCAACCCGGAGACCGTCGAAAGCCTGGCGGGTCTATCAACCGAAGAAGAAGGTCGGCTTCAGACCCTTATCGCAGATCTCGCCAGTGACCCGGCGCGGACTGTCCGCCAACTCCAGGGCCTGGAAACCCGCATCAAGGCGATTATCGAGCGGCTCGAAAAGCTGGTTGCCGCCACCGCAGAGGAAAGCCGAACAACGCTCCACGCAGCTCATTCGCGCCTCGCGGCGGCACGCGCTGCTGCGAATGCGGCTTCCGCAAACCTGTTTTCCGACGAGCCCCTGCCCGAAATCGGTTCGGATGTCTGGAAGGCATTGTGGGAGGCTGCGCGCGGATATTCCCGCGCCGCAGCCTATCCCGATAAGCCATTTCCCGTAACCGGTAGCGACGCCAACTGCGTACTCTGCCAGCAGCCACTCGGCGAAGAAGCCTCAAAGCGCCTGAGCAGCTTCGAAGCCTTCGTGCAGGACGAGAGCAAACGCCGGGAACGGGAAGCCGAAGCCGACTATGCGAAGTTGCTGGAGGAAATCTCCTCGCAAGCCGTCTCCATGAATAAGCTGCCGGCAGTCATCGCGCTGATCAGGGACGACGTTGGTCAGGACGATCTTTCAAAAACCATTCGCCGCGAGATCCTTGCCCTGGGCTGGCGCCTGCGCGCCGTCCTGCGGACTCACACCCTGGAAGCTCCCCCGGCGCTCCCGTCTGCCGTCGCCGTGTCATTCGACGCTTTACGCTCAATCCTTGCCGACCTCGCAGCGCGCGCGGTAGCGCTGCAGTCGGAAGCGAGCTCCCCACAACGCGCCGCTCTCATTGCAGAACGCGACGGCCTTGCTGACCGAAAGTGGCTCGGTGTCGTAAAGGCCGATGTGCTTGCGCAAATCGACCGTCACAAAGCTATCGACGCGCTTGAGAAAGCGGGCAAGGACACTGCCACGAACAAGATCACGACGCAGAGCACGCGGATCGCGCAGGCGCTGGTCACCAATCGCCTGCGTGGAAGATTTGCCATCGAGGTAGACAAACTCGGCGTCGCGGGACTCGCCATCGAGCTCCAGCAAGCAAAGACGAGCGCAGGCGTGCCTTTCTTCCAGGTCCGCCTCATCAACAAGCCGAATGAACCGGTCGGCAAGGTTCTGAGCGAAGGCGAGCATCGCTGTGTCGCGCTCGCCGCCTTCATGGCCGAACTATCGACCATCGATGCACAATCCGCCATCGTGTTCGACGACCCGGTTTCATCTCTCGACCATCAGCATCGCGATAAGGTCGCACTGCGCTTGGCCGAAGCCGGGCAGACCCGGCAGGTGATCGTGTTCACCCACGACATCGCGTTCCTGCTGCTGCTCGATGAAGCCTGCCGCGCGACCAAGGACCGGGATGCGACACCGGTCACCTATAGGTTGATCAGCCGTGGCGGAGAGAATGCCGGCTATTGCCATCAAGAACCGCCAGCCAGCGTCATGCCGCTCGACAAGGTGATCGACGGAATGAACTCCCATCTCGCCAATGTGAAGATTCACCACGAACGCGGCGATCAGGCGAAGTGGCTGCGCGAGGTGACATCGTTCCAGGACCAGCTTCGCACCACCTGGGAGCGCGCCGTCGAGGAGGTTGTCGGCCCGGTGCTTCGCCGCCTGTCCCGGAAAGTGGACACGACAGGTCTCATCAAGCTTACCGTTCTCACCGACAGCGACTGCAACACCATGCGAGAAGCATTCGGGCGTTGTTCAGCTCTGCTCCACAGTCAGCCTGGTGAAATCAACCCGCCGCTGCCCGCACCATCAGTCATCGAAACCGAGATCGAGATGTTAGCAAAGTGGATCGCCGACATCCGAAGCCGTCAGGAGCAGGCCGCGTGATGCCCGCTGACCAAGCATTAACGCTCTGTCAAGCGACCTAGGCCGAATGATGCAGGAGCGATTCTCTGCCGCAATCTGACCGTAATCCTGCTTGGCCGAGTGTCGGCGGTTCAAGAACGTCCGGTTACGGCGTACGCGGACATTCCCAGTCGAAATTCCGACCGGTCGTTTTGTCCCAGGCCACGCCATTCCAGTCAGTCTGCCCAGCGATGAATGGCAAGTTTCAGTGAACGCCGATTCGACCGTGTACGACGGCTGCCGCGGCGAGAACCCGTACACCAGCAGTGGACGGGATTCGCCTCCCAAAGCACAAAGCTCCTGCCCTGACTTTGGTAAGAAATTGTTCCCGAGTTCGGTCGTCACTTTCCAGTCAGTAATGTCGGGTCGGTTGCGGATTAAAGAGCTCGATGCGATTTCTCCCGGCGTCCTTTGCCGCATAGAGGGCTTGGTCCGCTCGTTGAAGCAACTCGTGTATGGTAATGCGATCGCCGTGCGATGCAGCCATTCCAATGCTGACGGTGATTGGTAGGTAACGAGCTTCCGCAACCAGCATTGCTTCGTTGCTGATGGCCTGCCGAATGCGTTCAGCGATCATGCTGCCTTGACGCATGGAACAATCTGGGATCACAAGCGCAAACTCCTCGCCTCCCAGTCGCCCGAATAGATCACAGGCTCGCAAGCAGCGCTTTACCCTGTGTACGAACTCGATCAGCACAGCATCGCCTGCGGCATGACCAAAATTGTCATTGATGCGCTTGAAATGATCGATGTCCATCATGAGCACCAAGGCAACTCCTGTTGCTCCAGTAAGGAGTTCCTCGGCCCGAGCCAAGAATGCACGGCGATTGGCAATGTGCGTCAGCGGGTCGAGGTTCGCCACAGTTTCCAGACCCGCAAAGGCGGATCTCCTCGTTGCACTCGACACAGCCTGCATGACCGGGGAGAGGAGAAGGAGAGAAACCCCAAGCCTGAAGGATACCAGGCTAAAGGAGTCAGGCCCTTGATTTATAGAGGGCAGGTAAACCATGACCCATGCGGACATAACCCAGTAGCCGCTAACGCTAGTCAGCAACGCAGTGACAAAGACCGAATAGGTAAGACCACACCAAAGCAGAGCAGGGACGACAAACAAGATGGCCCCGGGGCCACCGATAAAGACGCCCGCGAGACTGGAAAGGCAAAGCGCGGAAAATGGGGCAAATTCGCTCAGTGTTGGCCGCCGAAAGGGCAAGGCATGGACAGAGGGGGGCGGTGCCGCCAGAATGAGCGGTAGCACGGTAACGAAGTTGGCCAGTTCGGTAACGCACCAGAACTCCCAGCCATCTTTTGCACTACCGCCAAACAGAATAGGATTGGCGATCATACCTCCGAAACCGGCAGCCATTCCACCTGCCAGCGAGCCCAGAAGGAGGAAAGGAACCGACGTCTGGTCCTTCAGCAGCAGAATCGAAGGGGGCAGGCGTCTCAGGACCAGGAAGGCAGCAGCAATGCTGGCAAGGTTCGCCGCGTTCAACAGCACCGCCTTTTGCAGACTTGACCCCGTGAGGAGGTCCGCGGCCAAGAATGCCAAAGCACCTGCCAACCATCCCGAGATGGTCCGGCTTGCTGGCAAGCGCAGCAAAATACCAACCATCAGGGCATTTGCTGGCCAAAAAGTAGCAAGGAGTCCAATGGGCCTGGTCAAAATGCCTAGAAGGCAAGCGGCAAAAACCACTACCGCGAGAGTCCCTGCCGCTGCCGGGCCTTTAGAATCTAGATTCCTTGGCGTCTTCTGCGCTTCTGCTATCTGGATGTTAAGCATCGTTAACCATGACTAACGGCAAAATCGCTAGGCACAAGGCAATTAAGTCCAATCCTTTAGCCTGCCAGGGCGTCGTGGCGAAGGAAGTGAACACGGTCGCTGATACTGTTGAAAGACCCACGTGACTGCAAGCCTTTCGCCATCACACTGGACACAGTTTACATGGACGGCTGTGGTGTCTGTATTTACATAATCCTTATTATCATCTCTAATGTCTGTAAGCGCTAAATAGAAATGTCCCCTCCTGCTATTTAGAAATGTCCCATCGCTTGTGGGCATCAGCAGGTTCGGAGTGGCATGGTTATCCTCTGGTCTGGAGGATGCGCTTATGACGGTGGTGACCATGAGCCATAATGAGCTGTCACGCTTTGATACGCTGCTGCGCGTCAGGCGTCGCGAACTCCGGGTTCAGGACGCAGCGACACTTCTTGGCGTGTCGCGACGACAGGTTAGCCGCTTACTGATGCGACTGGACGCTGAAGGTCCGGAAGGTCTCGTGTCGCGCAAGCGCGGCCGTCCGAGCAACCGCCGGCACAGCGATGCCTTTCGCGAACAGATCGTCGCAATCGTGCGCGATCATTACTCCGATTTTGGCCCGACACTGGCGCGCGAGTATCTGATTGAGCGCCATGGGATCAAGGTAGCGTGCGAGACGCTTCGCCAGCTGATGATCCGGGCCGGCTTGTGGAAGGACCGCGAGGCCCGCCGACCACGGCCCTATCAGCCGCGTTATCGTCGCGACTGCCGCGGCGAGCTGATCCAGGTCGATGGTTCGAAGCACTGGTGGTTCGAGAAACGAGGACCGCAGTGCACGCTGCTGGTGTTCATCGACGATGCGACCAGCGAACTCATGCACCTGCAGATGGTCGAGAGCGAGAACACCTTCGCCTACATGGA
>NZ_CCBH010000225.1:0-4967 GCF_001368935.1 Novosphingobium sp. KN65.2 | reverse complement strand
CCGCCGCAAGTACCTGCCGCGCCAACTCGCGGCGACACGCCTCAAGCTGCGCATGCTCGAGCGCGAGGCCGAGCGGCTCGGTCTCGGCCATCTCGTCGCGCAGCAATGCGCCGGTCAGGCACAGGAGCAAGCCGCATGAAGCCTCGTATCGCAGACATGATCACCATCGCCTCGCGGCTCACCAATATCCCCGAGAGCGAAATCAAGGGGCCGAAGCGCTATCAGGCGTACTGCGCCATTCGTGCGGCTATCTACCTTGTGGCCCGCGAGTGGGAATATTCGTGGCCTTTCATCGGTCGGCAGGTCGGTGGTCGCGATCACTCTACTGCGATCTATGGCGTGCAGGGCACCGGCAAGTTCTCGAAAGCGATGCAAGACTTCGACGGCTTTCTGGAAACGCTCGGGCGCTATGCCGACGAGTTGCCGCCGTTCGTGTCCGAAACGACATGGCAACCGCCTGAGTTCTTCTCGGTGCTGCTATCTGATCGTCATCTTCGCAACCTTGAGAGCAAGGTCGAAGCCCCGCAATTCGAGGAAGGCTGGTCCGGCTTCAAGCTGCCGCCTGTTGCGACCCCTCGCCGCTGGACAAAGCCGCCGATGGAGATGGCCGCATGATCCAGCTACGCGAATATCAGGCACGCGTCATCGAGGAAAGCCGGGCCGCCTACGCGCAACGCCTGCGCGCCGTGCTCCTATGCATGCCGACTGGTGCGGGGAAGACGATGACCGCCTCGACGATCGTGCATGGGGCATCGGCAAAGGGAAATGTGACGTGGTGGCTGGTCCATCGGCGTGAGCTGCTGAGCCAGGCAAGCCAGACCTTCCATTCTCTCAATATCCCGCATGGCACGGTGCAGGCCGGTCATGTCTCGAACCCCTATGCCCGGGTGCAGGTCGCGAGCGTGCAGACGATCATTCGTCGCCTCGACGAACTTCCGGCGCCTGACCTGATCGTCTTCGACGAAGCGCACCACATCGGTTCGGCATCGTGGCAGGCGATATTCGAACACTTCCCGCGCGCCCGGGTGCTCGGCCTCACCGCAACGCCGTGGCGGCTCGATGGCGTCGGCCTTGGCAACTGGTTCGAGCACATGGTGCTTGGCCCGACGACCGGCGAACTGATCGAGCAGGGATCGCTCTCCCGCTACCGCCTTTTCGCGCCCGCCATGCCCGATCTTTCTGGCGTCGGCACAGTGGCGGGCGACTTTCACCGCTCGGCCCTTTCCGCTGCCATGGACAAGCCGCAGATCGTCGGCGACGCTATCGGGCACTACAAACGCCTGTGCGCGGGGAAGCGTGCCGTTGCCTTTGCTGCCGGTGTCGAGAACAGCAAGCACATCGCGGCGCAGTTCATTGCCGCAGGAATCCCCGCCGAGCATGTCGATGGCTCGATGAGCGTGGCTGAGCGTGACGGCGCAGTCGAACGCTTCCGCAGCGGGCAAACGCTGATCCTTTCGAATGCGGACCTGTTCGGCGAAGGCTTCGACGTCCCCGCAATCGAGGCGGCGATCCTCCTGCGCCCCACGAAATCACTTAGCCTGCACCTGCAGCAGGTCGGCCGCGCGCTTCGTCCGGCAGAGGGCAAGGCCGAGGCGATCATCCTCGATCATGCCGGAAACAGCCTGCTCCACGGCCTGCCTGACGATGCCCGCGAATGGGATCTGGCGGACCGCGAAAAGAAGAAGCGCGCGGCGCCGAGCGAGGTGCCGGTGCGCACCTGCGAAGAATGCTACTTCGTCTATCGACCCGCGCCCAAGTGCCCGCAATGCGGTCATGCCGTTGAGGTGAAGGCACGCGAGATCGAGGTCGTCGATGGGGTTCTTGAGGAGGTGCGGCGCGACGAAGCCAAGCGGGCGCAACGCCGCGAAGTCGGCAAAGCTAAAACGCTTGAGGACTTCCAGCGCATCGCTCGTGAGCGCGGATACAAGCCGGGATGGGCGCACCAGATGATGCGCGTTCGATCCTCGCAAGGCCGGAGTGCCGCTGCATGAGTTGGTCCCCACAACAGGAAGCGGCCATTCGTGACGTGCGCACATGGCTTGCAGATCCGAAGCGCAAACAGGTCTTCCGCCTGTTCGGCTACGCTGGAACCGGCAAGACCACGCTGGCGAAGCAACTCGCTGACACAGTGGGAGGAACGGTCCTATACGCCGCCTTTACCGGAAAAGCGGCGCTGCAACTGCGCAAAAAGGGTTGTGAAGGCGCCTCGACGATTCACTCGCTGATCTACAAACCCCAGGTCGACGATAAGACCGGCGCGGTTGAATTCGTGCTCAACCACGAGAGTGATATTTCTGACGCCAAGTTGATCGTGATCGATGAGGTGTCGATGGTCGGAGAGGATCTGGCGCGCGATCTCTTGAGTTTCGGAAAGCCAGTTCTTGTCCTTGGTGACCCGGCGCAGCTTCCGCCAGTGAAAGGGGAAGGCTTCTTCATCAATGCCGCGCCAGACGTGATGCTGACAGAGGTACACCGGCAGGCACAGGACAATCCCATCATTCGCATGTCGATGGACATTCGCGAGGGGAACCGACTGCGCCGCGGTAAATATGGCGAGAGCGCCGTCATCAATCGCGATGATGTCGGGCAGGACGCGATGCGCGAGATGGTGATGTCCGCCGATCAATTGCTCTGCGGCCTCAATCGCACACGCGTCGCCTTTAATCGCCGAATTCGCACACTCAAGGGCCTGTGCGGAACTGCGTACCCTTGGCACCCGACAACTGGCGACCGCCTGATCTGCCTACGCAATGACCGTGAAAAGCACCTCTTCAACGGGGGGTTATGGGATGTCGATAGCGTCGAGGACAAGATGGGACGCATCGACATGAACGTCTCTTCACTCGATGAGCAGCGCGATCCGGTCAGCGTCAAGGTGTTCGAGGAGTTCTTCAACGGCACCGAGGCTTCGCTCGACTGGCGTGAGCGGCGTGAATGCGAGGAATTCACCTTCGGGTGGGCGATCACCTGCCACAAGAGCCAAGGCTCGCAATGGAATAGTGTCATCATCTTCGACGAGAGCGGCGCTTTCCGCGAGGCAAAGGCGAACTGGCTTTACACGGCTGTCACTCGTGCCGCTGAACGCGTGGTGGTGGTCGTATGAGCCAGCCCCACACCGACCTCGTAAACGAAATCCGCCTGTTCATCTCCGAGATCGGCGGCGTCTCCGTTCCTGTCGACACGCCCGGCCTGCTCTATACCCGCGATGGCCGACCGGCGAAGTTCGGGACGAAGGGCGCGCTCGACATCGCCGCGACCATCAAGGGCCGTGCCGTGTGGATCGACGCCAAGATCGGCCGCGACCGCCTCAAGCCCGCACAGGTCAAGTTCTGCCGAGCCCAGGAGCGCGCGGGCGCCATCGCTTTTGCTGCGTGGTCTCCGGACGATGTGCGCGATCGCCTCATGCAGGAGGGCCTGCTCGATGGGTGAGCCAGACCAGACAAACGAATTCTCGGCCTATTGGTATGCCCTGTCGAAAGACACGCCGGCCAAGACATGGTGGCGCTGCCCGCCGATGCACGATTCCGTCTATTCCGCCCTCGGCATACGCAAGTCTGACACGGGCGCGATCTATGCCTGCGCACCGTTTCGCCGCCACCCGGCCGGGCACATCCTTGCCGCCTACCCGGCACCGCGCCTGTTCGACGAGCCCGACCACAACTGGCTCGGCATCGAGACGGTGATCGAGTGGCACCCCGGCAAGGATGCAGCCGAAGTCGTGGGCGATCCGACGCCGCAGATCGTCGGCCACATGACCGAGGAAGCCAACGGCCTGTTTTCCTCGCCTCGGCGCTTCTTCCAGCAATGGGCGGCCAAGCGCGCGCAGTTCGCCGTGCAGCGCCAGAACGCTGCCAAGGGCCTGTGGCACATCGCACCGGCCGAGCGTGACGAAATCCCGGGTGGTCTGGTGATCGGGGCAACGGCGGACATCCGCTGGCACCCGTCTGCCATGCCGACCGATATTCAATGCTTCGGGCTCAACCCGACGATCATAAACAAGGCAATCCTGCGCGCCGCCAGACTGCCCAGAGCCAGGGGAGGCACAGCATGATGGCGGAACCGACAGATAACGTATTCGATCTGCAGGCATGGAAGGGTAAGCTGCAGACCAGCAAGCAGGGCGTGAAGAAGAGCATCACCAACCTGATGCTTCACCTCGAAAACCTGCGCGAGTTCGGCGACAAGATCCGCTGGAACGAGCTGGCCTATCGCGCTGAATGGAACGGCCACCCGATCGAGGACAGCGACCTGATAGCGGTCCGCCTGATCCTTGAGGCGCACCAGTTCGAGCCGAACGTCGGCGATGTGCTGCCTGCGGTCATGGCCCACGCCAAGCGCAACCCCTATCACCCGGTCCGCGAGTACCTGAACAGTTTGAAATGGGACGGTGTGGATCGCATCGATCGATGGCTCACCGATTGCATGGGCGCCGACGCCAACGACTTCACCGCCATCATCGGGCGCAAGACGCTGATCGCTGCCGTTGCCCGCGCCTTCAAGCCGGGCTGCAAGGTCGATACCGTGCTCATCCTCGAAGGTGAGCAGGGCATACGCAAGTCATCGGCCATCGCCACGCTGTTCGGCGAGGAATTCACAGCCGAGTCCGTCAACCTGTTCGACCAGCATAACAAGATGGTCATGTCGATGATGGGGGCATGGTGCGTCGAGCTGGCCGAGTTCATCGCCATCACGCGCAAGGACGAGAACACGGTCAAGGGGCTGCTCTCCATGAAGTCCGACCGCGTGGTCCTTCCCTACGCGAAGATGGCGTCCGAGCATCCCCGCCAGTGCATATTCTTCGGGACGATCAACCCATCTGAAACAGGCTATTTCACCGACGCCACCGGCAATCGGCGATACTGGCCCGTCTTCGTGCGCAAGGCCGATCTCGACTGGATCGCCGAGCATCGCGATCAACTCTGGGCCGAGGCCGTCGAGGCGTATCGCTGGAATGAGACGTGGTGGCT
>NZ_CCBH010000224.1:0-8432 GCF_001368935.1 Novosphingobium sp. KN65.2 | reverse complement strand
GAACTTTTGAATCGGGCTCTAAATTATCCGAGGATCTGAGGGCCCTTTTCATTCAATCATATGGAGGAGATTTTGATGTCGCAGCCACTCAGCGAACAAACTATTGCACTCGTCAAGGCAACCGTCCCCGCATTGGAAGCGCATGGTCTTGGTATCGTGCATGAGATGTATTCCCGGATGTTCCAGAATCCGGACATCCGGGACCTGTTCAACCAATCGCACCATGGCGATGCCGGTTCACAGCCGCGCGCGCTCACGGCCGCCATCCTCGCTTATGCCAGCAATATCGAGAACCTTGGCGCGCTTGCTCCGGCCGTGGAACGGATTGCACAGAAGCATGTAGGCCTGCAAATTCTGCCCGAGCACTATCCGCATGTTGCAGAAGCGCTGGTCGGAGCGATCAAGGCCGTTCTGGGCGAATCCGCTACCGACGAGATCCTCGCCGCATGGGGCGAAGCCTATTGGTTCCTCGCCAATATCCTGATCGCCAGGGAAGATCGGATCTACACCGACCAGAAGGACACAACAGGCGGATGGAACGGTTGGCGGGACTTTCGCGTCGAGGAAGTTATACGCGAAAGCAGCGTCATCAATTCCTTCATCCTGCGCCCCGTCGATGGCGGACCTGTCATGCGCCACAAGCCCGGCCAATATCTGACCTTCTGGTTCGAGATTGCCGGGCACCCGCCAGTCAAGCGCAACTATTCGATCTCAGCGGCGGCCAATGGTGAGACCTACCGCATTTCGGTCAAACGAGAGCCACACGGATTGGCCTCGGGCTGGTTGCATGACGAAGTCAAGGAGGGAACACTCCTGAAAGTGGCAGCCCCTGCCGGGGAGTTTTTCCTGGGGGATCATGCCGACCGTCCGATCGTTCTGCTGTCTGGCGGCGTGGGCCTGACCCCGATGGTGGCAATGCTTGAGGCCCTTGTGGAACGCGGCGTCGACATCCCTGTGCAGTATATCCATGGAACACACGATCGCGACACACACGCGATGCGAGGCCATACTCGCGCACTCGCGGAAAAGGGCAAGGCCATTCAGGTCATCGATTTTCATCAGACGCCATTGAAGGATGAGGTCAAGGGTCTAGATTACGAGGAGGCCGGTATCATCACCGACGAATGGCTCGCTGCCAGTACACCGGTACAGCATGCCGAATATTATATTTGCGGACCGCGCCCATTTCTGCGCCATGCGGTCTCGACGCTGTCATTGGCCGGCGTCCCGTCGGACCGTATCCATTATGAGTTCTTCGGTCCGGCCGACGAACTACTCGCCGCCTGAACAATATCCCAGATGGATGGCATTATGAACAATGATGCCATCCGTCCAGACTGCCTGTCTCAGAGCAGACATACGCTACACTGCCCCTTTCCAGCTTTGAGGAAAGCGATCGCCTTCCCTCGGAGCCTGAATCCTGTTGCGAATTCCAGATGGTGCGCGGCGGTCCCGCTGTCGGCATTTATTGCGCAGGCATAGGGCCTTGTAAGCTCTCGCCCCGCTCTGGAGTCCGGCTCGTCCTTTAGCTAAAGAAATGGGAAAGGGGGCTTTTCTTATTCCACCCGAGAAGCACACCGGCGCTAACCTCCCGCACTCCACGAACGAGCAGGAGAAAAGCCATGGCACTGCACCTGAACCGCAGGGTCTTCATCGGATCGACCGGCGCGTTCTTGGCCGCGGTGGCAAGCGGCGGGCTTGCAACTGCTGCCGGAAAGCGTGCCATTGCCCGTGTCATCATCGACAACGACTTTGCCGGCGATCCGGACGGCCTGTTTCAGCTGGCACATCATTTGCTCAGTCCTTCGGCCACGATCCCGCTGGTCGTCTCCTCGCACTTGCCCGTGAAATTTGGCGGCCCGGCTTCAGCCACAGCCGGTGCGGCCAAGGCGCAGGAACTGATGGAGGTGATGAACCTTGCGCAGCGGCCGCCGATCATCGCCGGGGCAGAGCTGCCAATTGCATCGCGCTCCGACTGGAAGCCCAGCCCGGCGAGCGCTGCCATAGTGCGTGAGGCGATGCGCGAGGACGCTGACGAACCGTTGTTCTACGCTGCAGGGGCCAGCCTGACCGAACTCGCCCTTGCCTGGCTCGCCGAACCGAAGATCGGCCGGCGCCTCAAACTCGTCTGGATCGGCGGGCGCGAACATCCCGGTTTTGCCTATCCGCCCCCCGGACCCGACGAAGCGGAATTCAATTTCTCCGTGGACACCTTGGCCGCCCGGATCGTCTTCAACGAATCCGACATCGAGATCTGGCAAGTGCCCCGCGACGTCTATCGCCAGGTGCTGTTCTCTCTCGCAGAGCTGAACGAACTGGCCGCTGTCAGCCCACTGGTCGGCCATCTCAAGCGGGAGCTCGATAACATGGCGGATGCGCTGGCGAAGATTCCGGGCTTCCCCACGCCCCCTTCCAGCGAGGTATATGTGCTGGGTGACAGCCCGCTGGTGACGCTGACCGCGTTGATGACCCCTATCCAGCCCGATCCGGCATCGAGCCGTTATATCCTCAAGCCCACCCCGCGCCTCGCTGTAGACGGTCACTATGAGGAGAACCCGGGCGGAAGGCCGATGCGGGTCTACAGAAGCGTCGATTCCGCTCTCACGCTCCGGGACATGGTGGCCAAGTTCAAAGCCATGGGACGACAGGAATAGGTAGCGAAGCACGACATAGCCAAACGGGAAATCATGGACTTCTGATAAACTTGTAAGACAAAAGTCCCTCCGCGCGGAAATAGGGGCCGCGCGGAGGGAAGCACTCCGATGGCAATCACGAACCTATGCGCAAGCTCGTTATCCATTGGAGATAAGCAAAATGTCAGGCCGCCCGAAGCATCCTTGCAAGATCTAGCCTGGCATCGCCGGTCGGGCGAATGTCGAACTTGTCGACCAGGATGCCCAGCACTTCTGGAGTGAGAAACTGGGGCAGTGTTGGCCCGAGGTGGATCTTCTTCAGTCCGAGATGCAGCATGGTCAACAGGACGGCAGTCGCCTTCTGCTCGAACCAACTGATACCGTAATGCAGCGGTAAGTCGTTCACTTCGCAACTTAGGGCTCCGGCCACAGCCACAGCAACCTGGATGGCCGAGTAGGCATCGTTGCATTGGCCCATGTCCAGAACACGCGGGAGCCCCTTGATGGTGCCAAGATCTTCCCGGTTGAACCGGAACTTGCCGCAGCCCAGGGTCAGGATCAGACTGTCCTGAGGAGTGGCAACAGCAAGGTCATGAAAATAATTGCGTCCAGGCCGCGCCCCATCACAGCCGCCAATCAGGAACAGGTTCCTGACGTCGCCGCCCTTGATCATATCGAGTAGCGTTTCGGCCACACCCATGACGGTGTTGCGGGCAAAGCCAGCGGGAATCCGCTCTTCGGGTGCGTCCTTGGCAAAGCCCGGCAGAGCAAGCGCGCATGCAATCACCGGCGCAAAGGCGTGCTTCTCGATATGCGGCAGACCATTCCAGCCCACTGGCCCCGCCGTAAATAGGCGATCCTGATAACCTCTGATCTCCGGATTGATCAGGCAATTGGAGGTCATCACAATGGCCCCGGGGAACGCGGCGAAGTCTTTTTGCTGGTCCTGCCAGGCACCACCGTAGTTGCCGACGAGGTGCTTGTACTTCTTCAGCCCCGGATAGGCATTTGCCGGCAGGAGTTCTCCATGTGTATAGACATTGATGCCTTGACCCTCGCTCTGCTGCAGGATCGCTTCAAGGTCGCCCATGTCATGGCCCGACACCAGGATGGCTTTGCCTGCAACTGGGGTCATGCGCACCATCGTTACTTCAGGGTGACCAAATCGCGTGGTGTTGGCGGCATCCAGTAGCTCCATGACCTTGAGATTGAGCGCACCGATCGCCAGGGCTTCGGCGAGAAGGGCATCAGTCTCGGTCGGGTCACCGCCCAGGAATGCGCAAATTCTATGGAACTCGGCATGGATTGCAGCTTCTTCCTTACCAAGGACGCGCGCATGTTCGCTATAGGCTGCCGTGCCCTTCAGGCCGTAAAGGATAAGGTTGCGCAGACCAACGATCGAGGGGCCATCGCGATCCATGAAACGCTGAATTGCGGCGAACGGTGCGGCCGCAGCGATTTCACTGAGCGTCGTGCCGGGATTCCAGATGGCAGGTTCAGGAAGGTTTGACAGATCGGCACCCGCCGATTGCGCGCAAGCCTTTGCCTGCTCGCGCATGTTCAGCGCGCGTGCGATCAGCGCGGTGAAACGAGTCCGATCAAAGTTGACATTGGTTAGGGTCGTGAACCAGGCATGGGACGTGAACGCATCCACTTCGGCATCGCGAACACCAAAGCGCGCAGCGCGCTCAGCGTAAACAGAAACGCCCAGCATCACGCGCAGGAGAACATCCTGCATGTCCGCGACCTCGGCGGTCTTGCCACACGAACCTACCTTGGCCGCGCACCCACCCTTGTTCGATTGCTCACATTGCACGCAGTACATCGATCACCTCAAAAGCTGACTTTCAAAGTCCACTTAAGAGCCGGCGATGAAGATGCATTTGATCTGCATCAAACGGTCCAAACAAATCGCACTCTAAAATGCAAAGGCGATGCAATTGACCCGTCACACCGATTTGGCCCTGCGCCTCCTGATCCGACTTGCGGACATGGGCGAGCAGCGCGCGACGATCGCTGAGGTGGCCCGTGACCAGGATATTCCGCGCAGCCATCTGATGAAGATCGCGAACGATCTCGCTCGTGCAGGCTTCATTGACGCTGCTCGCGGCAGAGGCGGAGGAATCCGTCTTGCACGCGAGGCTCATGACATTCGCATAGGTGAAGTCGTGGCAGCGATGGAACCGCACTGCGAGATGGTCAGGTGCAGTGAATGCCGGCTGTCGCGCAGATGCCTTCTCCCGCGCCATCTCGATCGAGCGCTGGAAGCCTTTCATGCAGTCCTTAACGAACAATCCTTGGCAGACATAACCACGTCTGGTTGAATAGGGCCATGACCGAGAAACCCGCCTCTCCCGTCTGCTACGCCGATGAAGCGGACGATGCCTACATGGGCTACGCGCAAAGACAGGAAATACTCGATGTCCTCAACGCATTGCTGGAAATGGAACGAGCATGTTCACGCATTGCGCTCGCCAGCAGTCAGCTGGAAGAAGCGGTCGGATACGGCTGCTTGATGCTCAATATTCACGAGGACGCGGCACATTGGTGTGGAATGCTCGGGCGGCATATCCAGAGTTTGGGAGGCGATCCTTCCCCAAAAACAGGTTCCTTCTTCAAGAAGGCCATGGCCTTGGCTGAGACCCTGGAACGCCTGGCTCTGTTTAACCACGAGCAGTCTCGGATGGTGCGTAAGCTCGAACACTTGATGCCGCGGATCCGTGATAATGCCCTGCACCGCGGCCTCAAGGCAATGACCGACAAGAAACGGGCCGCTATCGAATGGTCGAGTGAATATCTACACGAAGCCAGAAAGAAGCCGCCCTCTTCAAAGTAGCCGGAAGTTCCGGAACATTTGACCTCATCTTGAACCTCAAGCCTTCGATATCCCGCCAATGAACCGGTCTCGTTCGGTCTCGGCGCGCCGATCGGCACTCCGCGCCTTGAGCAGGTCCTGGCGCGACAGTATCCCCATCACCTTATGAGTCCCTCGCTCCACTATAGGAACCCGCCCATTTCGCGTTTCGATGATGAGGTCGGCGACGATACCGCAGGTGGTGTCCGGGTAGGCCACAGGCTGCGCAGCGTCGGATACCGTATCGGCAAGCGTTGCTTGTGCCAGCGTTGGATCACTTTGCCAAAGAAAAGCATCGGTCCGCGACATCATGCCGAGCAATCGCCCGTTCCCGTCGACAACCGGATAGCTGCGATGTCGAGCCTCGCTCGCAAAGAAGGCTACAGCATCCCCGACCGTGAGAGAACCTGGCAAGGTCTGGGGCGTGCGGGTCATCAATTGATGCGCCTGGAGTAGGTCGAGCGCATCGACCGTATATTCCTGCAAGATGTGCCTGCCTCGCCGGGCAATCTTTTCCGTCAGGATCGAACGGCGCATGAGCAGGACACTGACGGCATAAGCAGAACCTGCCGCGATGATGGTATGGGGTAAGGCGTCGAATAGACCGGTTAGCTCGGCGGCGAAAATTGCCCCTGTAAGCGGGGCACGCATCGCCCCGCTCATGATCCCTGCCATACCGATCATTGCCCAGAAGCCGGCATCGCCGCCAAGCAACTGGCCAACGAGAAAACCGGCAGACCCGCCAAGAATAAGCAGCGGCGCCAAAACACCTCCCGAAGTGCCGGAGCCCAATGCGACCAACCATACGATTGCCTTTACAATCAGAAGCGCCAGAACCACCTTGAGCGCCAGCGAACCGGCAAGCAGCGCCTCGATGCTTGCATATCCTGCACCAAGGACATGGGCATCGACCATGCCGCCCAGTCCCACCACGATGGCACCGATCGCTGGCCACCACATCCAATGCAGAGGCAGTTTGTGGAACAGATCTTCGATCCGGTAGAGCAAGGTCGACAGCACCGTGGCTTCGAAGCCCACGATAAGCCCTATCACACCAGACGTTGCCAGAGCCCAGTGCGATTGGGGCAAGGGCAATGTTGTGGCAAACATCGGGCCGGAACCGACAAGATAAGGCCGCCAGGAATAAGCCATCATGACCGCGACGAGCACCGGGACAAAGCTGCGCGGCTTCCACTCGAACAGGAGCACTTCCAGTGCCAGGAGAATTGCGGCGAGCGGTGTACCGAAAATGCCGGTCATGCCGGCAGCAGCGCCGGCGACGAGCAATGTCTTTCGTTCTGCTGCGCTCAGGTGAAAGCTTTGGGCGAAGAGCGAGCCGATGGCGCCGCCCGTCATGATGATCGGCCCTTCGGCGCCGAACGGGCCGCCGCTGCCGATCGAGATTGCGGAGGAAAGAGGCTTAAGCATTGCAACCTTGAAGGAAAGGCGGCTCTCCCCGAACAAGATGGTTTCGATTGCCTCAGGGATCCCATGCCCGCGGATCTTATCCGATCCAAAGCGGGCCATGAGGCCGACAATGAGACTGCCGATGACCGGAATTACAATGATGAGGACACCAACTGAGGCATCGGTAATCACGGCGTCGTCGGCAGACAGACGGCCAAACCAGAAAAGATTGGTCGCCAGCGCAATCAGCTTGATCAGCATCCATGCGCCCAGCGCACCCCCTGTCCCCACGACCAAGGCCATCCCCGCCAGGAGTAGCATGCGCCTGTCGACGGTGTGATCGGCCAAACGATGGCGTTCTAAGGAAGTTTGTGGCGCGGGCGGCATCGGAAGATCTGGCCTCTTGCAGTTTGTAAGCGGCCATTATATCGTACTGCGACATTATTCAATCCCGGGAAGGCCATGAGCAAAAGCAGCAGTTCACTCAGTGACGCCGACAATGTGGCCCTCGCGTCATTTCGTCACGAGATCCGCAAGTTCCTCGCATTCAGTGAAGCCAGGGCTGCCGATGTCGGTTTGACCCCGCAGCAGCATCAGGCCCTGCTTGCCATCCGCGGCGCCCAGCCCGAACAGGCGACCGTGGGATATGTGGCCGAACGTCTGATCCTGAAACCCCATAGCGCCTCCGGATTGCTGGACCGTCTGGAGGGGCTCGGCCTGATCATGCGCCAGGCCGCTAAGGACGATCGAAGGCGCTCGCTGCTGCTGCTCACGGACAAGGCACGCGATCTCCTGCAGGCATTGTCAACAGCACACCGCGATGAAATTCGCCGCATGCGCCCCTTGCTCATCGATATTTTCGAGATGCTCGGCTGACGTGGCGCCTGGCGTTCGTACAGCAAGCCCTTCCACTAAAGTTCGAGGCAAAGATCATGCCCGCCGGTATCTCCCGCATGCTCCACAAAGGATGCTCCGCGTATGACTGATCGAGACAAGCCTTCACTGTGTCCTGAAACCTTGGCTGCATCCATTGGCGTTGCGACCGACATAGCCTTTGGCGCGGTCGCACCCCCGCTCTATCTCACCAGCACTTATGAGTTCGCGGGATTCGATCAGGCCCGGCAGTACGACTACGGTCGAGCGGGCAACCCTACGCGGGATCTTCTCGCCGAAGCGCTCACCGCTCTCGAAGGAGGCGCAGGCGCTGTTATCACATCGAGCGGCATGGCAGCGCTGGATCTGCTGGTCGGACGGCTGCGCCCCGATGATCTCGTGCTCGCACCGCATGATTGCTATGGCGGCACGATGCGTTTGCTCAAAGCGCGCGCAAGTCGGGGACATTGTTCAGTCCGTTTCGTTGACCAGTCCAATGAGACTGAACTCGGTGATGCACTCGAGGAAGTGCCAACTCTTGTCTTGATCGAAACGCCCAGCAACCCGCTTATGCGGGTCGTCGACATCGCTACCATTGCAACGAAAGCCAAGAACGCCGGCGCCTCCATCGCCGTCGATAATACGTTTCTGTCGCCAGCGCTCCA
>NZ_CCBH010000223.1:0-17496 GCF_001368935.1 Novosphingobium sp. KN65.2 | reverse complement strand
GCCTTCTTGTAACGGTTCATTTTGCCCGTCAGGTCGATATTTTCGGCGATCCGATGCCCGCTCTCTCTCCTTGCATAGGCTACACCGGGATCACTGATCGGGATTGCTTTGTGCGTCCCTCGAAATCAGAGGAGGTATTATGCAAAACATGGGCGGAGCGGGGGAAGCTTGTCCCTTTGAATTCAATTTCGACGCAACGACCTTCAAGGCCGGCGATACTGTCAGTTACCGGGTAAGCGGGAGTCTTGAAGGTTTCCCTTTTGTGGGTACGCTGGTCGAAGTGCATGACGACTACGTGCTGATTGCAGGTGATGCCCACAATCCTGACACGCTTTATCGCGGCACCCGCGAGAACCGGCCGTTGGTGGACGAAGCGCAAGTCTAATCACGTGTCTGGGATTTGATCATGACGTCTACTCCGCAAGCATGATGTGCTGGCGGATAATGGTCCAGATCCTGATGTTGCGGTATCCATGACCGTGACCCAGAAGCCGCACACATCCGCGCTTCCGAGCAGGTCTGGAAGCGACTGTCTCCCTGCAGCGCGACAGGCCTGGCAAGGACCGTGTGAGGCCGGTCAAAGGGCTGCTTCATCTTCGGCTGGAGCAGCCCTTTTGCAGGATTGGGCACGATGTTTGCGCCCATGCCCAATCGTGTCGCTCCCGCGGATTCCCTGGTGGTAGGCGGGTGAACAAAGCGTACTATCGAGCTGCGATCGGATCTCCTGCCATGCCGACTCGGGAATTGGAGGCTTGTGATGACATGTCGCATTGAATCGCTGGTCAACGATCCCGCCTGCACTCCGGGGGCCAATCCTGCAGCAAGACGAGAACGGATCTTGAAACTGGTGAAACAGGTGCCGAATGAAGCGAGCACGGTAGCCTTGTTGCACATTTATCATTTCGTCATGGGTATCGCCGTGCAGCACATGAAATCGGGAGGCGTTGACGAAGACAGGCTGAGGAAGGCGATCTCAGCCGACAGGCAGGGCTTTGCCGTGGTCGAGGCCATGCTCGATGGGTTCTCTATCGCGCCGACCACCGTAAATTGGCTCGTTGATCGGGAAGTGACCGCGGGCCGAATGCGAAGTTCCGAAGTGCTTTTGAACCTGAACGCTGCGGCAGCGTCAGTCTTGCGCTAGAAATTAGCGGTGGGCCGGATGTCAGTGAATGTCCATTTGTCCTTGCACTGACGCTGGTCGGCCCAGCCGCTTTTTATGTCCTAGACGGCGTGGAGCCGTTCGACGTTCGCTCGGTCGGCGACCATCTCGATCAACTGATCATGCTCGGCAAGGATACGCTCGATTTCCTGGCGCTTTTCAAAGACGAGCTTGGCAACACCGGCGGTCATGCCGCCTTCATCACCGACACGGCCAAGGACCGCGGCCAGGTCCTTGAGGGTCGCCTCTTCAAGACTGGCATGAAGACCGCCTTTGGAATCGCGAAATGCAACGCACTGACTGGCCATGGGATGCCTCCTTCATGACGTTTGCTGCACGGGCAGCAAACGCAGGCACGGGGCGGATGGTCTGCAATGTTGATGCCCCGCGACCTGCAGCTTGCGCCGTTCCTGGCATGTCGGCAATCGCAAAAGCTGCAAGTGCATGTCCTGTCTCGAAGCGGTACGAGCGCGAAGGCCGAAATTGACCAACTTGCGAGCTTCAGCTTCCCGGCCAAGTGCTGGAACGGCAAGGCTTATGCGCTGCATCGACCCCAGTGCGAGGAGAGGCAGTATCGTCCGCAGATGCTGGTAAGCTTTGAGTTTCCCGCGTGAATTGGAGTCACCTTCATGGCAGGATATTTGCTTGAGGAGGCGAGCCTTCCTGGGAGCGGGGGGTTCGGCTGGGTGCTACCGGGAAGACTCTGCCCGGCCTATGACGGGTGATGCGGTTTGGCGCCAGATGAAAAGAGGCGGAAATTCGTTATTTTGTGCTGCGTTGCCAACTGACGGAGGCAGCCGCCAGCTTGCGGCCAGCCCAAGTTCAGTAACCTGGCCGTAGCCAATTGTTTCCAAGAATCTGGCCGTTCAAGGAGGAAGACTCCCCTGCTCAACTGGTGTTGGACAATGCCGCCAAGCCAACTTCCAGACCCGAGATCAGGTCCGCCTCGGCTTCCAGACCAATCGACATGCGCAGAAGACTGTCGCTGATCCCGGCAATTGCTCTGGCATCAGCTCCCATATCCGCGTGGGTCATGGTTGCCGGATGCGCGACGAGACTTTCAACACCGCCCAATGATTCCGCGAGCGTGAAGCACTGCACGTTGGCAATAAAGCGACGGACGGCCTCGACACCGCCTGTCAGTTCAAAACTCAACATCGCTCCAAAGCCGCGTTGCTGGCGTGCGGCAATTGCATGCCCGGGATGTGAAGAAAGGCCAGGGTAATGGACTGCTGTCACTGCGGGATGTTCTGCAAGGTAGGTCGCAACGGCCATGGCGTTCGCCTGCTGTGTCTGCATGCGCGGAAATAGCGTGCGCAACCCGCGCAAGGTCAGCCAGGAATCGAATGGTGCGCCAGCGGTTCCCACCACATTGGCCCAGTGACGCAATTCCTGCGCCTCACTTGGATCGGCAGCCACGACAGCACCGCCAATGACGTCGGAGTGACCGTTGAGATATTTCGTGGTCGAGTGAACGACATAGTCGGCGCCCAAGGCAATGGGCTGTTGGAGCGCTGGCGACAGAAAGGTATTGTCGACGGCGATGGCGGCCCCGACCTCCTTTGCCTTCGTGACGATGGCGGCGATGTCGACTATGCGCATCAGAGGGTTGCTGGGTGTTTCGATCAAGACGAGGGCCGGCGCATCATCGAGAGCTTCGCTGATTTCAGTTTCATTGGACTGGTCGACGAAGCGGACTGAACAGTGTCCCTGCCATGCGCGCGCTTTCAGCAAGCGCATGGTGCCCCCATAACAATCGTGCGGCGCGAGCACGAGATCATTTGGTCGGAGCCTTCCGATCAGCAGATCCAGCGCCGCCATGCCGCTCGATGTGATAACCGCGCCTGCGCCTCCTTCGAGAGCTGTTAGTGCTTCGGCGAGAAGATCCCTGTTGGGATTACCCGCCCGACCGTAGTCGTACTGCCGCGCCTGATCGTATCGCGCGAACTCATAAGTGCTGGTGAGATAGAGTGGGGGCGCGACTGCGCCAAACGCCGTATCAGCCGCCACGCCTATGGAAGCGGCCAAGGTCTCAGGGCGTAGTGAAAGTTTGGCTCGATCAGTCATGGGTGCAGCATCCTTTGTACAGCATCCTGGCAATACCGGTGGGCATGGTCATTGCCCCGATTTTCGGTGGCAGGGGTGTTGCAGTTTGCGCCAGCTCCACATCAGCCAAGCATCTCGAAAATATCGGTCAGCATGGGGCGCAGGCGGCGAATCTCATCGCGGTGAGCCGTTGACAAGGCATGCAGGAGATCGCGTGCCTTGTCCGTGAGCAGGAGCAGCGAGCGCCTTCGATCATCCTGTGCGACCTGGCGCATGATCAAGCCGAGCATCTCGAGGCGGTCGAGCAATCCCGATGCGCTATGCGGTTTCAGGATCAGACGATCGGCCACGTATCCCACGGTCGCCTGTTCGGGCTGGGCGGCGCGGATGGCAAGCAGGGCCTGATGCTGCTGGGGGGTCAATCCGACGTCGCCAGCCCTTGCTTCACTGAATGCGAGGAACTTTCGGATCTCGTGACGAAACGACGCCAATGCGACATAGTCGGCGTCATTGACGGAACTGCTGCTGCTCTTGCTCATTGCCTTCCCGGGATTGAAATATATCGTAGTGCGATATAATGGCGGTTCGCAAACTGCAAGAGGCCAGATCTAGCGATGTCGCTCGCATCCCAAACTCTCGTCGACCGCCATCGGTTGGCAGATCACACTGCCGACAGGCGTATGCTGCTCCTGGCCGGGATGGCCTTGGTCGTGGGGACAGGAGGTGCACTGGGCGCATGGATGCTGATCAAACTGATCGCTCTGGCGACCAATCTTTTCTGGTTTGGCCGTTTGTCTGCCGAAGATGCCGTGATTACCGATGCTTCCGTTGGTGTCCTGGTCGTCGCCATTCCGATCATCGGTAGTGTCATTGTTGGCCTCATGGCCCGCTTTGGATCCGAAAAGATCCGCGGGCACGGTATCCCTGAGGCAATCGAAACGATCTTGTTCGGAGAGAGTCGCCTTTCCTTGAAAGTCGCTATTCTCAAACCTTTGTCGTCCGCGATTTCTATCGGCAGTGGCGGACCGTTCGGCGCCGAAGGGCCCATCATAATGACGGGTGGTGCCATCGGCTCGCTCTTTGCCCAATGCTGTCATCTGAGCGCAGCGGAACGAAAGACATTGCTCGTCGCGGCGCGGCTGCCGGCATGACCGGCATCTTCGGTACACCGCTCGCCGCCATTCTGCTGGCTATCGAGGTGCTTCTGTTTGAATGGAAGCCACGCAGCTTCGTACCGGTCGTCGTCGCAACCATGATGTCGTATGCCTTACGGCCCTATCTTGTCGATTCCGGCCCGATGTTTGCCACGTTCATCCCATTGCCCCAATCGCCCTGGGCGCTGCCAACGTCTGGTTTGATAGGATTGATCGTGGGTCTTGAAGCCATGGTGCTGTCGACCTCGCTCTATCGGATCGAAGACCTGTTCCACAAATTGCCGGTGCACTGGATGTGGTGGCCGGCGATTGGCGCAATCACAGTTGGTCTGGGCGGCATGATCGATGCGCATGTCCTTGGCGCAGGCTATGCAAGCATCGCGGCGTTGCTTGATGGTTCGCTGTCGCTCAAAGTCGCGCTGGCGCTCCTGGTCGTGAAGGCGATCGTTTGGCTGGTCGCATTGGGCTCGGGCACGTCCGGAGGTGTATTGGCGCCGCTACTCATCCTGGGCGGGGCTGCAGGTTTTCTCGTTGGCCAATTGCTTGGAGCCGATGCCGGTTTCTGGGCTATGATTGGTATGGCAGGTATCATGAGCGGGGCGATGCGTGCCCCTCTCACAGGAGCCATTTTCGCCGCCGAATTGACGGGTCAATTCGATGCATTACCTCATACCATAATCGCTGCAGGTTCGGCTTACGCCGTTAGTGTCCTGCTTATGCGCCGTTCGATCCTTACGGAAAAGATTGCCCGGCGAGGCAGACACATCTTGCAGGAATATACGATTGATACCCTTGACCTTGGCCAGGCGGATCAATTGATGACCCGCGCCCCCCACACCTTGCCGGGTTCTCTCACGATCGCGGAAGCTGTTGCCTTCTTTGTGAGCGAGGCTCGGTACCGCAGCTATCCGGTTATCGATGCGCACGGGCGATTGCTTGGCATGGTGTCGCGGGCCGATGCGCTTCGCTGGCAAAGCGAGGGGACGCTGGCACCAGCAACGCTTGCCGATACGGTTTCCGATGCGGCGCAGCCTGTGGCCTACCCGGACACCACCGGCGGTATCGTCGCCGACCTCATCATCGAGACTGGAATCGGGCGGATTCCTGTAGTGGAGCGACAGACTCATAAGGTGATGGGAATCGTGTCGCGCCAGGATCTGCTCAAGGCAAGGAATGCCAATCGGCTTGCCGAAATCGAACGCGACCGGTTCATCGGCGGGGCATCGAAGGCGTGAGGTTTTGTCTGAGGCAAAGGGTTCCACAAGTCTCCGCTACATCGCAAAGGGGGCATTCTTTCTGGCCTCATGCAGATATTCATTTGACCATTCGATATCGGCTCGCTTCTCGTCGGTTAACGCCTTGAGGTCGCCGTGCAGGACATCATCACGGATCCGGGGCAGCAAGTGTTCTAGCCTGCGCACCATCTGAGTTTGCTCGAGATTAAAAAACGTCAAGCGTTCCAAGGGCTCGGACAGGGCCATGGTCTCTTTGAAGAAGGTATCCGTTTTTTGGGAAGGATAGCCTCCCAGACTCTGGATATGCCGTCCCAGCAATCCGCACCATTGGGCCGCGTGGTCGTGAATGCCGACCATCAAGCGGTGATATCCCGCCGTTTCCTGCAACTGGCTGCTGGCGAGCGCAATGCGTGAACATGCTCGTTCCACTTCCAGCAATCCATTGAGCACATCGAGGATTTCGTATCTTTGCGCGTAGCCCATGTAGGCGTCGCTCGCCTCATCGGCGTAGCAGACGGGAGAGGCAGGCTTCTCGGTCATGGTCCTATTCAACCAGACTTGGTTATGTCCGCCAAGGATTGTTCGTTAAGGACTGCAAGAAACGCGTCTAGCGCCCGATCGAGATGGCGAGGAAGAGTGCATCTGCGCGAGAGACGGCATTCACTACACCTGACCATTTCGCAGTGAGGTTCCATCGCTGCCACCACATCGCCGATGCGGATGTCATGAGCCTCGCGTGCAAGGCGAATACCTCCACCCCGGCCGCGTGTGGCATCAATGAAGCCTGCATGAGCGAGATCGTTGGCGATCTTCATCAGATGGGTGCGCGGAATATCCTGGTCACGGGCCACGTCGGCTATCGTAGCGCGCTGATCGCCTATGTCCGCAAGTCGGATCAGCAGACGTAGGGCCAAATCAGTGTGCCGGGTCAATTGCATCGCGCAACTTTCCTACATCCGAAATTGTTTGGGCTGTTTGATGCAGATCAAATGCATCTTCAGAGCCGGCGCCTAAGTGGAGTTTGAAAGTCAGCTTTTGAGGTGATCCATGTATTGCGTGCAATGTGAGCAATCGAACAAGGGTGGATGCGCGACCAAAGTCGGATCCTGTGGCAAGACCGCCGACGTCGCGGACATGCAGGATATTCTCCTGCGATTGATGCTCGGTGTCTCGGTCTACGCTGATCGCGCCGCTCGCCTTGGTGCTCGCGATCCCGAAGTGGACGCCTTCACGCCATATGCCTGGTTCACGACCCTGACCAATGTCAATTTTGATCAAAGCCGGTTCACAGTGTTGATCGCTCGCGCGCTGGACATGCGGGAAAAAGCGAAGGCTTGCGCGCAAGCAGTGGATGCTGATCTGTCAGAACTTCCCGAACCCGCCACCTGGAATCCCGGCTTGACGCAAAGCGAACTGGTGGCTGCCGCACCGTTCGCTGCAATTCAGCGTTTTATGGATCGCGATGGCCCTTCAATCGTCGGTCTGCGCAATCTTATCCTTTATGGCCTGAAGGGCACGGCAGCCTATAGCGAACATGCTCGCGTCCTTGGCAAGGAAGAGGCTACAATCCATGCCGAGTTCCATCGAATTTGCGCCTTCCTGGGCGGAGACCCGACCGACACTGAGGCCCTTCTCGCTGAAGCCTTGGCGATCGGTGCACTCAATCTCAAGGTCATGGAACTGCTGGATGGCGCGAACACCACCCGCTTTGGTCACCCCGAAGTCACCATGGTGCGCATGACCCCGATTGCCGGTAAGGCCATCCTGGTATCGGGACACGACATGGGGGACCTTGAAGCGATCCTGCAGCAGAGCGAGGGACAAGGCATCAATGTCTACACGCACGGAGAACTCCTGCCGGCAAATGCCTATCCGGGGCTCAAGAAGTACAAACACCTCGTCGGCAATTACGGCGGTGCCTGGCAGGACCAGCAAAAGGACTTCGCGGCCTTTCCGGGGGCCATCGTGATGACATCCAATTGCCTGATCAATCCAGAGATCAGAGGGTATCAGGATCGTATCTTTACGGCCGGCCCGGTAGGCTGGAATGGGCTGCCTCACATCGAAAACCACGCCTTTGCGCCAGCGATTGCGTGTGCACTGGCCCTGCCAGGTTTTGCAGAAGACGCGCCCGAAGAGCGGATTCCCGCTGGTTTTGCCCGCAACACCGTGATGGGCGTGGCCGAAAAGCTGCTCGACATGATCAAGCAAGGCGACGTCAAGAACCTCTTCCTGATCGGCGGCTGCGATGGCGCACGACCGGGACGCAATTACTTCCATGACCTGGCTGTTGCCACTCCGCAGGACAGTCTAATCCTGACCTTGGGCTGCGGGAAATTCCGATTCAACAGGGAAGAGCTCGGCACCATCAATGGCATTCCACGCGTTCTGGACATGGGCCAATGCAACGATGCTTACTCGGCGATCCAGGTTGCGGTGGCCGTGGCTGGTGCCTTGGGATGCGATGTGAACGACTTGCCGCTGCATTACGGCATTAGCTGGTTTGAGCAAAAGGCGACTGCCGTCTTGTTGACCATGCTGCACCTCGGACTGAAGAAGATCCATCTCGGGCCGACACTGCCTCAGTTTCTCACTCCAGAGGTGCTGGGCATTCTGGTGGAAAATTTTGACATACGCCCGACCGGCGATGTCAGGGAAGATCTTGCAAGGATGCTTGAAGCAGCCTGACACCATGTTGCTTTCCAATGGATAACGAGCTTGCGCATAGGTTCGTGAATGTCATTGGAGCGCTTCCCTCCGCGCGGCCCCTATTTCCGCGCGGAGGGACTTTTTGTTTTCCAAGCCTGTCAGAAGCTTAGGATATCCTGTTCGTCTACGTCTTGGCGTGAAGCCTATTCGGGTCGCGGCCTGGCTCTGAACTTGGCCACCATGTCGCGGATCGTGAGCGAGGTATCCACCGCCGTATAGACCCGCATCGGTCTCCCGCCCGGGTTATCTTCATAGTGCCCGTCCGCGGTCAGACGCGGCGTGGGCATGAGCCTGTAGTGGCTTGACGCGGGATCGGGCTGGATCGGCGTCATCAGCGCGGTCAGCGTCACCAGCGGGCTGTCGCCAAGCACATAAACCTCGTTGGACGGCCTAGAGGGGAATCCCGGAATTTTCGCCAGCGCCGCTTCCATATTATCGATATCCCGCTTGAGATAGCGGGCCAGCGGCCTCGTCATCGCCAGTTCGTTGAGCTCTGCCATGGAGTACAGCACCTGGCGATAGACGTCGCGCGGTACCTGCCAGATCTCGATATCGGACTCGTTGAAGATGATCTGGGCGGCCAGGGCATCGACAGCGAAGTTGAATTCGGCTTCGTCGGGACCGGGAGGCGGATAGGCAAGCCCGGGATGTTCGCGTCCGCCGATCCAGACGAGTTTCAGGCGGCGGTCGATCTTCGGTTCGGCAAGCCAGGCGAGGGCGAGCTCGGTGAGGCTGGCCCCTGCTGCGAAGAACAGCGGCACCTCGGTGTCCTCGCGCATCGCTTCGCGCACGATGCCAGCGCTTGCCGGGCTGGGCTTCCAGTCGGACCGCGATGCGATCGGCAGTTCCGCCCCCGCAACGACCGGGGCTTCTGCGCAAGCTTCATGACCTCCATCAGCTCCTGCGCCTTGGCTGCACCGGCTGCAGCCGAAGCTGGGCCGCCGAATTTGACGCGCAAGTGCGAAGAGACGACCAGCGGGATAATGGTCAACTCGCGTTCAGGGCTGACCGATGCAGGCATCGAAGCGATCGTCGAAGGACCAGAGCCAGGCTATTCGGCGCTCGGTAACGTCAGGCAGGCCGAGCATGTCGCCGTCGAGCCAGAGCTGGTTCCTCTACTCGTACAAACCTTCAATCAGGTCCCTGACCCTCGAGATAGGAGAATATGTTGCTGCCTGGCAGTAAACGGTCGCGAAAGGTTCACCAGAGTTGGGAACCGGCAGCCTGGATGGACGGCATCCTACTTCGTGATACCGTCCATCTGGGATATTCCTCAGGCAGCGAGCAGTTCGTCGGCCGGACCAAAGAACTCATAATGAATGCGGTCAGATGGGACACCAGCAAGTGACAGCGTCGAGACCGCATGGCGCAGAAACGGGCGCGGTCCGCAAATATAGTAATCGGCATCGCGCACCGGAGTACTGGCAACGAGCCATTCATCTGTGATGATCCCGGACTCGTCATAGTCGAGGCCTTTGACTTCATCGTTCAATGGCGTCTGGTGAAAATCAATGACCTGAACGGCCTTGGCCTTGCCAGCCAAGGCGCGAGTGTGATCGCGCATCGCGTGTGTGTCGCGATCGTGTGTCCCATGGATATACTGCACTGGGATGTCGGCTCCGCGTTCCACAAGGGTTTCAAGCATGGCCACCATCGGGGTCAGGCCCACGCCGCCGGACAGCAGTACAATTGGACGATCAAAATGATCCCTGAGGAAAAACTCCCCAGCAGGTGCGGCCACTTTCAGGGTTGTTCCCTCCTTGGCTTCGTCATGCAACCATCCCGAGGCCAGCCCGTGTGGCTCACGTTTGACCGAAATGCGGTAGGTCTCACCATTGGGCGCAGCTGAAATCGAATAGTTGCGCTTGACCGGCGGGTGTCCGGGAATCTCGAGCCAGAATGTCAGATATTGTCCGGATTTGTGATGCATGACAGGTCCGCCATCGACTGGGCGCAGAATGAAAGAGTTGATGACACTACTTTCGCGTACGATCTCCTCGACACGAAAATCGCGCCAGCCGTTCCATCCACCGGTCGTGTCCTTCTGCTCCGTGTAGATCCGATCTTCCCTTGCGATCAGAATGTTGGCGAGGAACCAATAGGCCTCCCCCCATGCCGCGAGAATTTCGCCGGTAGCGGCATCCCCAAGAACGGCCTTGATCGCACCGAGGAGAGCCTCGGCAACATGCGGATAGTGTTCCGGCAAGATCTGCAGGCCGACGTGCTTCTGCGCGATCCGCTCCACGGCCGGTGCAAGAGCGCCAAGGTTTTCGATATTGCTGGCATAGGCGAGGATGGCGCCCGTAAGTGCGCGCGGCTGCGAACCGGCATCGCCATGATGGGACTGGTTGAAAAGATCACGAATGTCCGGATTCTGGAACATCCTGGAATACATTTCATGCACGATATCAAGACCGTGAGCTTCCAATGCGGGGACTGTCGCCTTGACGAGGGCAACGGTTTGTTCGCTGAGCGGCTGTGACATCAATATCTCCTGCACTTGATGGGTGAAATTGTGGCTGGTGTTTTCGCAAATTAGATCGCAGGTAGCTGATTGTAGAAATCAACTTGCATCCTCATGATCCCGAGGGGGGTCACGAAATGCGGTTGCCCGGGGAGGATCAAGCCTGGTCTTTCAGGGGCGAGAACTATTTCCGACAATGGGTCGAGATAGGTCAGCTTAAGTTCGCCTTCGAGAACCCGGATGACCCCCCAAACACCCACCTTGGTGTCGTGCTTGGTGCGCAAGGCTGCGGGCAGTGTATCCTGGTCGAAGATCGGTGTGGAACGATAGGGAGAGATATCGCCCATGGTCAGGCGGCCGCGCGCGTATCGGCGGCATGCTCGGGATAGCGGGCCGGCAAGCCGACAGGTTCTAGACCTGCCAGTTGACTTGCAAAACCATGATTGATGTCGCGGTGATGGGCTTCATCAGCGCGCACCACGAGCACAACATCGCGTAGAGTCGCACTGTCCGGCAGTTTCCAGTAGCGCCGGGCGATCTCTGGGGCCGGCAAGTTCGGACTGCGCCCTTCATCGATTTCCTTGAGGTAAAGGGTATAGCTTATGACGGCTTCTTCTTCGAAGTAGCCGACGAGGCGGTGGGCGGTCCGGGCGCTCACCAGATAGAGTGCAAAGAAGCTCAGGTAGATTACCCACTGCACGGCCAGGATGACGAGGCGCTCGAACAGCGTTGGTTGAGCGACCTCGATGAAGGTCATGAGGTGCATGCGCTCGTTTTCCGCTTCTTCCATAAGGGTGCGGATCCAGCCCGCGTCATCGCACATCCGCCTGAGGCATTTGAGATGATTGATGGTAGCTCCGACCATACCGGGCACCGCGGCTACGGTTTCGAGCACGATCGCTCGGTGTCCATAACGCTTGGCGAAGAAGGTATCCGCGCAAAAGCGCAAAGCTTTTGTAAAGCCGAGAGCAAACTTGTCGCGCAGGTCGCGGGGCGAGTGATGGACCGCAAGATCGACGAAGGGGGTTTCATTCATGGAAAGGCATTCCTTTGGCGAAGGTCCGTCAAATGAGTGGGGCGCGGGGCAGGCTCGCTGTCCAGTCTGAAGAACATGGCGAGTTGCAGGCTTTCTGCGATGCGAGCCGCCTTGGCCTGCAGGGCATGAGCCGCATCTGGCTCCATCAGTTCTTGGGTGGTCTGGTTCCAAAGGCCGAGCCAGCGCTCGAATAGCTGCGGCGAGATCCGATCCCTGTGTTTCATGTGCGCTGGAACCGGCTGCCCCTTGTAGCGGCCGCTCGTCAGCATCACTGACGACCAGAAGGCAGTCAACTTATTGAGATGCTCGGACCAGTCATTGATGGCATCGTTGAAAATGGGCCCAAGTTCGGCGTCAGCGCGCACCCGGGCGTAGAATGCATCAACGAGCCGCGAGAGGCTTGTTTCGTCGAGTTTTGCGGTGCTGTCCACGACTCACTCCAATCATGCATTGAAGATGCATCTATATCTGGGATTTGAAACATGCAAGGAAAATGCATATATGATCGCACAGACAATCGTGCGTGGCGGAGGCCCACTTGAAGCTCACTCGATTCACTGACTATGCGATGCGTACGCTCATGCATCTTGCCGCACATCGCGAGCGCCTGTGTTCGATCGCCGAAGTGGCGCAAGCCTACGGGATTTCGCAGAACCACCTCATGAAAGTGGTGAATGACCTCGTGAGGGAAGGTTACATTGAAGGTATCCGAGGGCGCGGCGGCGGGATAAGGCTCGGTATGCCTGCATCGCAGATCAACCTTGGTATCCTGGTGCGTCATACCGAAGGAGGGTTTGACCTTGTCGACTGTGGGAGTTGCATCATATCGCCGGCCTGTCGCTTGACCGGCATCCTCAAGGATGCGCTCGCCGCATTTCTCGCAGTTCTGGATCGCTATACGTTGGCCGACTTGATGGCCAAACCTGAGGATTTCGATGCAATATTCGGCATCGACAGGGCGGCTCCCGCTGAGACCAGTTCTTCGCCGCACTAGGCTGAGCTTTCCAGAAGCGGGGTTCGATGTAAGGCTTTAGGGAACCCCCAAATACACGAAGGCGGTCATCGACCCTTACCAGTCGCTCAGCCTCGGAATTCCACTCCTCAGGTGCAGACGGGCCGCTTCTCCGTCCTGCATGCGCAAATCTGGCCAGGAGAGGAATGACCGCTATATACTCATGGCCTATCCGCAGCTGCCAACTAAACCGCCTTTCGGCCCGCTTGAGTACCGTTTGTCTTCAATTTGATCAGGTGGCGGGATCGTGAGGCGCGATGCGCAGTGCCGCCTTTAACGTCCGTTTCGAGGGACAGGTCTAAGGGGCCAACGGTCATCTATTGTGATTTTGGTCAGGCCCGACTTCTTGGTGCTGCTTAGGTTTCTTTTTGCCCAATTTGCATAGGCTTGCTCCCAGTCGCTTCAGCCCACCGTTTTGCCTCGTTAATTGTAACCATTCTGGTCATGTTAAGCTTCAACATTGCACGGCGAACTAAGCCAAATGGGAGAAGCATTTATGATAAGGAAAATCTTGGCTACTTCGGTCGCCGTTCTCGGTTTGAGCACTGCAGTTCACGCACAAGACAGCGATACGACCGAGGATCCCATCGTAGAGGAAGCCAGCAACAACGGCGCAACCGTTGAGCGCGGGACGATCACCGAGCAAGAGGCGGTTGTTGATGAGAACGGTGATCCGGTTCTCGATGAAAATGGTGATCCGGTTTACGAAACAAAATCCGTTGGGACGACCCAGACTGTGACGACCCCCAACGGGATCGTCCACACCATGACCAAGACTGACGGTGAACACGCTGTTGTCGATCACGACCGGTCGGGCATGACCAAGCCGGAACGACCGCAACGCCCAGAAAAGGCTGAGAAGCCCGAAAAGCCAGAGAAGCCGGAAAGGCCCGAGAAGCCGGAAAAGCCGGAAAAGCCTGAGAAGGGCGGACGTCCATAAGTTGAATTACAACGATTAAAGTTTCACCGCGCGAGTGTGGTTGCGCAGTCGCGCGGTGCAATTGAATAACAAACAGGGACGAAAGAGATGAGGGACAATAAAAGAAGCCTCACCGCGTTGGCGGCGGTTCTCGTAACATTTTTGGCCGCAAATCCGGCTGAGGCTGACGATTACATTCAGGTGAACACGGGTATCGACTACTCCTCCGGCGATTATGGAGACGTCGTCGATACGGACTTTCTGGCTGTCCCACTGGGCATCAAATACCAAGCCGACAAGTTCTATCTCAAGGCCTCGATTTCGTATCTTGATGTAAAAGGACCCTCGGGCGTCATTCCGGGTGACGGTGGTGTCAGTTCGCCAGGTGGAACAGTTACCTCGCGCAGCGGTATCGGCGATCTCTGGCTAACTGGAGGCTACTCGCTTCCGATTGGAGATTCTACGTGGTTCGATGCCGTCGGCAAAGTCAAGCTGCCAACCGCGTCAGAGTCCAAGTCACTTGGGACCGGGAGCACCGACTTTTCTGCTCAGGGCGAACTGCTGCATAGCTTTGGTAACCTCAGCGTAGGTGCGTACGCCGGACGCCGTTTTAATGGAAGCAGCGACCTGTATAACCTCCGGGATGTTTGGCTCGCCGGCGGCGGTGTCTATCTTACCGCAGACACAGTGCTGCTCGGACTCGATTACGACTGGCGCGAAGGCGCTACTTCAACGTCGCCCGACATCAGCGAAGCGACCGCATCACTCACGTACAAGGTGAGCGACTCCCTACGTTTGCAGGGCTACGGCTACACGGGCTTCGCAGATGGGAGTCCCGATCTCGGAGGCGGCCTGCAGATCTTGTATCGCATAGGCAACTGAAATCGGGATTTTGGGGGACCTGGGCCGCCACGCTGACCTAGGTCCCTCTATTTTGCTGCCTTCCAGCGACCCGGTCAGCCCTGGACCGATTGCGCAATGTTGCGCTTGGAAAGGCGTACGCAACATAGCTGCCAGTCGCTGACGCAGATTCGATCAGCGAACCTCGCCCAATTCACGACCTTCAGTTGCCGTGCTGTGGATGACCGTCCGTGCCGAAAGCTGCCACCAGATGACGGAGCTTGTCGGGATTACGAACTATATAGATCGCCGCGATGCGCCCATCGCGCACGTCGAGCGCGGTGGTCTGGAGCACGTCGCCACGATCGATACTGATATAGCCGGGCAGACCGTTGATCGTCGCGGTGCGCAGTAGCGTCGGTACTGACGTGTACTTCCGACGCAGCCCGGCGAACAAGCGAAGCGCTCGCTCGATCCCGCGCACCACATTGCGGAAGGCGATCACCTTACCGCCGCCATCGGAATGTATCTCGACATCGCGCGCCAGCATCGCAGACAGTGCGGCAGCATCACCGTCGCGGGCGGCGGCGAAGAAGGCGCGCGCGATCCGATCGGCCTCGGTTGCCTCCACGGTGAAACGCGGTCGCGCATGCTGTACGTGCCTGCGTGCGCGTGAGGCAAGCTGCCGGACAGCGGCGGGCTCGCGTCCCAATGTTGTCGCGACATCGGTGAGCGCCATGTCGAACACGTCGTGAAGCAGGAAGGCGGCACGCTCCAGGGGGGACAGGCGCTCCATTGCAAGCATCAGTGTGAGCGTCACGTCGTCAGCGATCGTCTCCTCTTCCTCAGTAGTACCCATCAAGGGTTCAGGCAGCCAAGCACCGACATAGGTCTCCCGGCGCACCCGGGCGGACTTGAGCTGATCGAGGCATAAGCGGGTGACAATGCGGGTCAGATAGGCTGCCGGCGTGTCAACGCTCTGCGCCGTTGCCGCCCAACGCAGCCACGCTTCCTGCAGGATATCTTCCGCCTCGCTGAGAGAGCCAAGCATCCGATAGCCGAGACGCAACAGCCTCTGCCGCTCAGCTTCGAAATCGGCGAGACGTTCATCAGCGTGCTGCACGAGTGTCCCCCATAGACAATCCTTGGCTACTGCGCGCGTCATCGCGCCAGGCCCAGAAAGCAAGAGCGGTCGTCAGTATAGCCGGTAAGGTCACAGCAGGAAAATCCTGGGACAGCGCACCTGTCCCACATATGCCGACCGCTACCTCCCAGAGATGGAACAACGCGTGGCCGGAAAGCCAGAGGGCGGCCGCGGACCAAAGGGGAACGCGAGACGCCGGTCGCGCGACGCCAATGAGAATCGCGATCGCTACGAGCAGGAAAATCAAACCGATGTCACGGATGAAATGCTGGTTGAACGGGCCGGTGGTGGTGACGCCGGGCACCGCAAAGTACCAGTTTGCTGGTGAGATCAGCATAAAGACGCCGTTCGCAGCGGACGCGAGACCGAGCACTGTGGCCAGTGCGAGCGGAAGGTTCCGGCTCATGCTGCACTCTCCTGCGACTGAGCGGTGAGCCACTCATCGAAGCGCGTGGGAGCAATCCGTGGATTTTCGCCCGGGACCAGCGTCCGGTCGTCGGCAGGCGCGCCGAAATAGTCGCGTTCGGCGGTAGCGCTGATCCGGCGCGGATCGTCGCGGGTGCCGAGCCAGCGAGCCGCAAACTCGGCTAGCGGTGCGCATTCCGGTCCTGCCGCTTCGATTATGCCACCGGCCGGGGCAGCTGTGGCTATCTGAGCAAGCAGCGCCGAGACATCGGATGCGGCGACCGGCTGGAGCGCGATCGCTGGCAGGTACACGGCGTCGCCCCGTGTATAGCCGTCCGCGATGGTGGACAGGAACTCAAAGAACTGCGTGGCGCGCACGATCGTGTAGGGTACGCCACCGTTGGCGATCAGTTGCTCTTGCGCCAGCTTGGCGCGAAAATAGCCCGATGCCTGAAGGCGATTGGTCCCCACCACCGAAAGTGCGACGATGTGGTGCACGCCTGCGTCGCGTGATGCTTCCAACAAGTTGGTCGTTGTGCCGCGGAAGAAAGCGAGAGCGGCCTGCTCCTCGAACGAGGGGGCATTGCTGACATCGACCACGACGGCGGCATCCGTCAGCGCTTGTGTCAGGCCCGCGCCAGTCAGCGCATTGATGCCTGTGCTCGGTGAAGCAGTGACGACCTCATGGCCCTCGGCCCGCAGCAGTCCGACGAGGGGCCTGCCGATCAGCCCGGTGCCGCCGATGATAACGATCTTCATGTCCATATCTCCGATCCAGGTGTCTGCCTGCATGACGAGATGGCCGCCACCGGTGTGACATGGGACGATAGCTGGACCGAAAAATATCGGTGCCATGATGTCACAATGCGCTGACCTACTTCGTCACGTCAGCGAGCGCCGATACCCGGCGCGGGTGACGAGGAAAGCAGAGCATGACCGATATGAAGCGTTTGAACTGGTCGGAAATCGCCCCCGAAGGCGCGAAGGCCCTGTTCGGACTCCATCATTATGTGACCAAGGCTACGGATCTTCCCGAAGAGTTGATCCATCTGGTGTTCCTGCGGGTGTCGCAGATCAACGGGTGCGCCCATTGCATCGATATGCACGCTCGTGACCTGCTTAAGACCATGGCAATCGACAAGGTCGCGCTGGTCCCTGTCTGGGCTGAGGTGCCGCACCTGTTTTCCGACCAGTATCGAGCAGCGCTGGCCTGGGCCGAGGAAGTGACCAACATCAGTACGACCCATGCTTCGGACAAAGCATATGCGGCTGCTGCCGCCGCCTTTGCTGAAAAGGATTTGGTCGACCTCACGCTAGTTATTGCGGCGATGAACGCGTTCAATCGTCTTGGCGCGCCTGTCCGTCGTCGAGAC
>NZ_CCBH010000222.1:0-32697 GCF_001368935.1 Novosphingobium sp. KN65.2 | reverse complement strand
TGATCCCATGGCGCTCAATCAGATACTCGCGCGCCAGTGTCGGGCCAAAGTCGGGATAATGTTCACGCACGAGTCCAACGATCTGTTCGCGCAACGCATCGCTATGCCGCCGGTTACTCGGGCGGCCGCGCTTGCGTGATACCAGGCCCGATGCGCCTTCGATGCGCATCCTCTTGAGTAACCGGAAGACCTGGCGGCGCTTCAATCCCAGCAATGCCGCCGCATCCTCGACCCGCAGCTCGCCGCGCTCAACGCGCATCAGCGTATCAAATCGCGAAAGCTCGCCATGGCTCATTGCCAGCACCGTCATAGCCGCGTTCTCCTAACCGGTAGGAGAACCATGTCACCGCTGCTCCACTGACGACACCTGAAGGTGTCATTTCTATCTAGCAGAGGGGTGTCATTTCTACTTAGCGCTTACAGGCTTCGGCGATCAATGAAGACGATAATACATCTTATGTAAAATACGGGGTGGAGTAGTGGCAAGAATCTGTCCGGATGTCGGTTGTTCTTCCCAAAGGCTCACTGCTCTATTCGCAGCCCCGTCAGCTGAATGATCAGCATCAGGCCGACGATGATGGCTGCCCAGATACATCCAAGCCGGATCATGCGCCGCGATCCAAGCTCTCTGAAACGCGCATTGCTTGTTACGAGGATCAGCGCGCCGAGCACGGAAATGATCGAGATGATCATCGCCGTCGTGTTCATGCGGATATCACCATGCCGTCGTATGCCACCTGAACGCCTTCGGGAACTTCCCCCGAAAGTGTCGCATAATCCATACTCTTGTCGAGATGCGTGAGAACCGTAGAGCCGACGCGGCAGGCTTCGGCGAGTTCAAGTGACATGGCAAGATGGGCATGCGTGGGATGCGGCTCGCGGCGCAGGCAATCGACGATCAGGACGTCGGACCTGTAGAAAAGATCGATCATTCCCTTGGTGATCTCACTTAAATCTGTCGCGTAACTTATTGTCTTACCGTCGCAGTCAAAGCGAAAGCCGGTCGATTGCGCTGGACCGTGCGGCATCTGGACGTGATCGACGCGAAAGCCTTCGCACAGGCGGATGGTGTCGAGATTGTCGAGGCTGACGAGCGTCGGATAGCCGTGCTGACCGGCAAAAACGTAGCCAAAGCGCTGGCGCAAGCGGCGGACGGTCTCTGATGCGGCAAAGCCCGGGATCGGTCCGGCGCGGCCGTAGCGAAGCGGCCGCAAGTCATCGATGCCGTGACAGTGATCGGCATGATCGTGGGTCCAGAACACCGCATCGATGCGATGAATGTCGTTGGCCAGGAGTTGGGCGCGCAAATCGGTAGGCGTATCGATCAGAATGCGTCCACCCGAGTCGCTTTCCAGCAGTACCGATACCCGCGTGCGGCGGTTCTTGGGCTCGTCGGGATCGCAAAGCCCCCAGTCGGCACCATGTTCACCCCCAAGCCGGGGAACACCGGTCGACGTCCCGCTGCCAAGGATGATCGCCTTCACGCCGTCGCTTTCCTGAACAGTGAGAAGAAGTTATGCGTTGTAGCTGAGGCGAGGTCTTCAAGCGAAGTTTCGCGCAGATCAGCCACAAAGCGCGCCGTGTCGGCAGTATAGGCCGGTTCGCACTTCCTGCCGCGATGCGGCACGGGCGCCAAGAACGGCGAGTCGGTTTCAACCAGCAGTCTGTCCTGGGGAATAACCTTCGCGAACTCCTGCAAGTCCCTGGCATTCTTGAAGGTTACGATGCCCGAGAGTGAAATCGTCAGGCCCAGGTCGAGGACCTTGCGGCCAAAATCGGCCGAAGCGGTGAAGCAGTGGATGAGGGCGGGAAAGTCCCCCTTCCCCATTTCCTCTTCAAGGATGCGCACCGTATCTTCTTCCGCATCGCGGGTATGGATTATGAGCGGCAGACCGGTCTGCCGCGCAACGCCGATATGGGTGCGAAACAGGTCCTGCTGCACGGCGCGGTCGGACTTGTCGTAGTAGTAGTCCAGCCCGGTTTCGCCAATGGCGATGACCTTGGGGTGCCCGGTCGCCTCGAGCAAAGCGCCCTCGCCCAGATCGGCATGCTGATCGGCTTCATGCGGGTGAATGCCGACCGACGCCCAGACGTCATCCTCACGCGCGGCGGTGGAAACCACGCGGTCCCATTCACTCTGACGGGTGGAGATATTCAGGAATCCGCGAATGCCCGATTGCCGGGCGCGCTCCAGAATGCCCTGCTGATCTTCGACGAGACCTTCGTATTCCAGATGACAGTGGGAATCGATCAGCATCAGGCTGCAGCTTCCTCAGGCAGTTCGAGCCGCGGGAATACACCCTGCGGCTTGTCCACCTTGTAGCCCGACGCGGTGAGCGCCGTGAACCAATCAGCAGAATCCAGGGCCTCGTAGTCGCGGGCATCGGCACCCTGCCCCATCTGGTCCAACAGCTTGTCGATCGCCGTGGGCACGACGGGACGCACGGCGATCGCGAGATCGCGCACGACCTGGAAGAGCACCATGAGAACCGCTTCCATCCGTTCGGGATCGGACTTGCGCAGCGCCCAGGGGGCTTGCTCGTCGACGTACTGGTTGCAGGCGAACACGGCGCGCATCCAGCTTTCCAGGCCCTCGCTGAACGCAAGGTCGGTAAAGCTCTTGCGCAAGCCAGCGATGCCGTCCTTGACCGCTGCAAACAGCGTGGCGTCGGCTTCGCTCTGCGGCAGTCCTGCTTTAACTACGCCGTCCATGTTCTTGAAAATCATGGAGAGACTGCGCTGCGCAAGGTTGCCGAAGCTGTTTGCCAGCTCGGCATTGCAGCGGGTGACGATCGCTTCGGGTGAATAGGAGCCATCCTGTCCAAATGCCACTTCACGCATGAGGAAGTAGCGCAGGGCATCGACGCCGAACGTTTCGGCCAGACCGATCGGGTCGGTCACGTTGCCGAGCGACTTCGATTCCTTCTGGCCGCGATTGAGCAGGAAGCCGTGCCCGAAGACCTGGCGCGGCAGCGGTACACCGGCGCTCATCAGGAAGGCTGGCCAATAGATCGCATGGAAACGGACGATGTCCTTGCCGATCACATGCAGGTTTGCCGGCCAATACTTGGCATAGTCACCGCTTTCGTCGGGAAAGCCGAGGCCGGTCAGATAGTTGGTCAGGGCGTCCACCCAGACGTACATGACGTGGTTCTCGCTGCCGGGGACCTTGATGCCCCAGTCGAAGCTCGTGCGCGAAACCGAAAGGTCGCGCAGACCGCCTTCGACGAAGCGCGCCACTTCATTGCGGCGGCTTTCCGGCCGGATGAAGTCACCGGAACTGTAGAGTGCCAGCAGCTTGTCCTGATATTTCGACAGGCGGAAGAACCATGATTCCTCGACGGTCCATTCCACCGGCGTGCCCTGAGGCGAGAGCTTTTCACCGCCCTCGCCTTCGACAAGTTCGCTCTCGTCGTAATAGGCTTCGTCGCGGATCGAGTACCAGCCCTCGTAGCGGTCGAGGTATAGGTCTCCGTTGGCCTCCATACGGCGCCACAGTTCCTGCGTCGCCTCATGATGGCGCGGTTCCGTGGTCCGGATGAAGACGTCATAGCCGATGTTCAAGGCATTGCACATGTCCTTGAAGTACTGCGACATTTCATCACAGAGCGCAGCCGGCGTCACGCCGAGGTCGCGCGCCTTCTGCATCATCTTCAGGCCATGTTCGTCCGTTCCTGTCTGGAACCGGACGTCGAAGCCTTCCGCCTTGCGGTTGCGGGCTATGACATCGGTAGCGATTGCCTCGTAGGCATGGCCGATATGCGGCTTGCCATTGGGATAGCTGATGGCGGTGGTGACGTAATAGGGCTCGCCCATGCGGCGTCGCACTTTCTCTTCAGGTGTTGTTAGCGAGCCGCTTCTCTAGGCATCGCAGCGGAAGCCAGCAACCCGCCAATTTCCATAATCAGGAGGCCGGCATCGAAATTGTAGGTCGGGGCTTGCGTCGAGAGCTTCGTCAGGGTCCCGTGCGCCTCGATAATCCGCAGTTGGCGATCGCGGGGACCGGTGGACAGTTCGTTGGCCAGAACGGCACGTGCAAGCTCGAGAGTTGCCAGTTGCCGCTCGCGCAGGGGGCGTGCGCCCATTTCCTCGGCAAGGGCACCGCGCAAGTGGAAGTCGGCATCGCCTTCGCGCAGGATGCGCATCATCAACTGGTGGATGTTCCCAAGGTCCTGCTCGACGAAGTTGAGCGCGACGCCGGGCGAGCCATGCGATGCGAGGATCGCGGCCTGGCGCTCTTCGGCATTGGCCTGCGGGACATCGCGGCGGATCACCGCATCGAGTTCCTCCGGTGTCAACGGCGCAAACCTGAGGATCCTGCACCGCGAACGCACCGTCGGGAGAAGGCGGCCCGGTTGATGCGCGATGAGCAGGAAATAAGTGCCGACGGGCGGCTCCTCCAGGCTTTTTAGCAGGGCGTTGACGGCGCCCTTTTCCAGATCGTCAGCCGGATTGATGATGATGGCCCGACGCTCACCCAAGGTCGGGCGGGTGGTCAGGCGCTGCTGCATCTGCCGGATCTGGTCGATCGTGATGTTGCGCTTGGTCTGGTAGGGCTTGCCTTCGGCCTTCTTCTTGGCCTCGTCATCGTTCGAAGGCAGGTGCTCCAGGATATGGATATCCGGGTGAGCATCGGCATCGGGAAGCTTGCCTCCCGGTTCGCGCACGAGTTCACCGGCGGCGGCACGCGCAAAGGCGCGCTTGCCCAGCCCCTTGGCTCCCGTCAGCAGCCAGGCATGATGCATGCGTTCGGACGAGATCGCGGCGAGCCATTCCTCCCAGGCGGAATCCTGGCCGATAAAGGGCTTCCCGGCCTTCATGTCCGCTTGTCCAGCAGGGGGACAAGGGCATCCAGGACCAGCTGGTGCGTGTCCTGCGGCGTCCCGTCGCCATCGATGCGGGCAAAGCGGGCGCTTTCAGCCTCGGCAAAGGCGGCGAAAGCATCGGCGACGCGGGCATGGTAAGCGGTGTCACGGCCCCCGATCCGGTCGGTTCCCTGGGTGTCACGCAAGGCAAGCCGGGCGCTTGCGACATTGGGCGACACTTCGATCAACACGGTAAGATCCGGCAGGAGGCCTCCGCTGCCGATGCGGTGCAATTCGCGAATGTCCACATCGGACAATCCGCCACCTCCACCCTGATAGGCCCTGCTGGAGTCCAGAAACCGGTCGCAAACGACCCATGCACCGCGCTCGACGGCGGGACGGATCAACTTCTCGACGTGGTCGGAACGCGCCGCCGCAAAGAGCAACGCTTCGGCACGCGGGTTCCAGCCATCGCCCTCACCATGAAGCAGAAGTTCACGGATCGCCTCCGCGCCCGGTGTTCCTCCGGGTTCACGAGTAGTGACGACTTCCAGCCCGCGTTCGCGCAGGGCCTCGGCAAGCAGGCGAGCCTGCGTCGACTTGCCGGCCCCTTCCCCCCCCTCGAGTGCAATGAAACGTCCAACTGTCATGAGAAGAGGTTGATAATCCCGTTCAACAGCCTGTCCAGAGGCCCGGCCTTGCCTATGTCACGTCCTGCATAGAGCGGGATCTTGCCGGGGGCGAGACTGCCGACCTTGATCTCCAGTTCGCCGACCTGCTGGCCCTTGCGCAAAGGAGCCTGCAACGGCCCGCGATAGTGAACGGAGAGCGAAATGGGCTCATTGGCATCGCCGTTGGGCACGGTAGCATGAACTTCTCGGTTGGCTACGAGAGGAACCGCGCGGGCATCGCCATCCTGCACCCGAGCTTCGATGACGGTCTGGCCCTGTTCGAACAGGTGGCGCGCATGCCACTGGGAAAAGCCCCATTCGAGCAGGTCGCGCGCGGCCTTGTCCCGGATGACGTAGGTCGGCGAGCCGGCAAGAACCATCACGAGGCGGCGACCCTCGCGCTGCGCGGTGCCGAGGAAGTTGTAGCCGGCCTCGCGGGTATAGCCGGTCTTGATGCCGTCCGCGCCCGGAACGACGCCCACCGTCGGATCGTGGCTGCGCATCGCAACATCGCGCCAGAAGTAGTGCTTGCGGCCGGAGAACTCGCGGTAGAGCTGCGGATGGCGCGTGATCATCGCATCGGCCAGCTTCACCAGGTCGCTGGCAGTGACGTAAGTATGGCCTTCGTCCATCCAGCCGTTGGGCGTGTTGTAGTGACTGCGGCTCATGCCCAGGCTTTTCGCCGCGGCGTTCATCCTGGCCGTCCACTTGGCAACGCTGCCCGCATAACCTTGTGCGAGGACGATCGCCGCATCGTTGGCCGACGCGGTCATGATGCCGTGGAGCAAGTCCTTGGTCGTCGGTCGGTCGTTTGGAGTCAGGTACATAGTCGTGCCTTTTGCGAACCATTCACGGCTCGTTTCGGGCTGGACCTGGAACTTGCGGTTAATCGGAAGGCGCCCGGCGTCAATCTCCTCGAATGCGACGAAGGCAGTCATCACCTTGGTCACGGACGCCGGGAGGAATGGCACGTCCGGGCGGCGCTGGACCAGCACCTGCCCGGAGCCGATATCGACCAGAAGGCTTACGGGAATCGAGGCGAGTTCGGGCGGCGGCGCGGGGGCCTGTGCGACCGCCGGAGCGGTGAGAAGAACTGCACCGGCAATGGCTGAAACGGTAAACTTCAGAAACGACTTCAAGACCAGAATTCTCCCGCGCGGCCACCGGGGCACTCTGCGCGCGGGTCTGGACTCGCCGTTCAGTCCGCGCGCTGGATTCGTGCGTCGCTATAGCCTGCCGCCCGGGCCTTCTCCAGCGCCGCGGCAGCTTGTGCACGGTTTGCGAAGGGCCCCATGCGCACGCACGAAAACCCGCCGCAGTCTGCAACGAAGCCGTTGAGCTTGCGAGCCACCGTCGTCGCGCTCGCCGAGATCGAAAACGCGGCGACCTGCACCACATGATGTCCCTTGGCGACTGGTGCCGCCTTGGGTTCGGCGTTCACTTCCGGCGCGGGTTTGACTGGTGAGGTTGCCTTGAGCGGTTGGGCCGGGGTCGGCAAAGCTGGCGATGGGCGGCTGTCCATTTGCGTAGTCTGCGACCCGGTACCAGTGGGCATCGCAGACTGCGTGAGCAGCGGTGATTGATCGGCAAGCTTGCGGCGAAGCACCTTTAGCAACGCTTCGGGGGTTGCCATCCGCTCCGGCGCGGGTTCGTGCCGACGCAGCAGCGCCCGGTCGGTTTCCGGCGGATTCGTGCGGCGCAAACGGACGGCGCCGCGTTGACCTGGCGTCATCCCCAGTGCGGCTGCGGCATCGCGCGACAATTCCATCAGGGTATCGTTGACCATCGGCCCGCGACGCTCGACGCGCACGAGGATCGTCTTGCCGGTATCGAGCGAAGTGACTTCCGCATAGCTGGGAAGCGGCAGCGTCTTGTGCGCGGCAGTGACGCCGACGGCGCCGTCGGCGTCACTGCCGGCATAGCCCACCGCGTCGTAATTCATCTGGTCCGTCGGGGTCCAGGTGGTGTCGCCAATGGTGAACGGATCGCCCACCACAACCGGATAGTCGGCGGCGGGGCCATTCACGGGTGCCACTGACACCGGCATTGGCCTGTCGCTGCCACCGGTCGAGCAACCGGCAAGCAGCATCAGCGCCGCGAACGGCAGGGCATGGTTAACGGGCAATCTCATCTGCAAGCAACCCCACGGACAATGCGTAGTAGTTCGAGCAGTTGTACTGGAGGATGACCCGATAATTCCCGGTTAACAGATAAGCGGGCGATCCCGGGCCATCGGGCTGGAAAAGCGATGCCAGGACATCGTTGCCTATCGGCGACAGCGGGGCGATGCCCAATGCGCGCCACTCCGAGACGGACTTCCATTGCGAATGGCGCTCATGCACCCGTTCGCAAGTCGGTGCGGCAAGCTTGCTGGCGTAGGCGTCGACGTTGACGCCAATGGGAATCGAAGCGCGCACGCCCCAGGGCTGCCCTCGCCTCCAGCCCGCATCACGGAAATAATTGGCAATCGAGGCAATCGTGTCGGCCGGACTGGAGAAGATGTCGCGATCGCCGTCGCCATCGCCGTCGACCGCGAGTCGCAGGTATACGCTCGGCAGGAACTGCGGATAACCGAAAGCGCCCGCCCAGCTGCCTTTCAGCTTGTAGCTGGGCACGCCCTGGTCGATCATCTTGAGCAATGCGACCAGCTCGCCCTCGAACAGGTCACGCCTGCGCCCTTCCCACGCCAGTGTCGCCAGCGAACGCGCAAGGTCGAAATCCCCGACATAGCTGCCGTAATTGGTCTCGTGGCCCCAGATGGCGAACAGCACCGGAGCCGGCACGCCATAACGTGCCTCGATCGCCGGCAGGATACCGGAGAGCTGTGCATAGCGCGAGCGACCGCGCGAGATGATGCTCGAACCCACATGCCGCGCAATATAGGGGGCCATCGGCGGCGGGCTCGACTGGCGACCGGGCTGCGCCGTATCCAATTCGATGACCCGCTGGTTGGGTGTAAGCCCGCTAAGCGTACGCGAGATCGTCGCCTCACTGACGCCCTCGCGCCGGGCATGAGCGGCAACCGTCTGAAGGTAGGCCGAAAAACTTTCACCCTGCGGCTGTGCGTGAAGCGCCGTCGGCGTCGAGACCGGCAAGGCGACGAGCGCACCTGCAAGACATTTGAACAGGAACGATTTTGGAAGCGATGCGCGTTTCATCTTCCTGAAACTCGCACAAACAGAGCCGGTTGCAAATGCCGTCCGTCACGATCCGGTGGACAGTAACCGCAAGCCAAATTCAATTCGGCGACATGCAAGGTCTTGCAAGCCCCGGACATTGCTCTATGCGCGTTTGCCGACGGACAGGTGGCCGAGTGGTTTAAGGCAGCGGTCTTGAAAACCGCCGTGGGTGCAAGCTCACCGTGGGTTCGAATCCCACCCTGTCCGCCATCACACTTTCCCGGTCGGAAAGTCCGCCTAACATCCTGAACGGTAAGGATATTTCGGGGGTTCGAACACCCTCATTCCAGTCATACTGGACATGAGAAGCCAAAGTGAGTTTGAGGACTATTCTCTTGTCCTCGAAGGTTCCCTTCTCCCAAAGATTCCAAGGGTTTGACAAAAACTCCAAAGCGGTTCGAAAAGTTTCGTCATAGCCCCTGATTGCCGTGCCGCATTTGGCGGTTTTTTCGGCAAGAACCAGCTTTTCACGCTCCAGTTCATCAACCTTGCGCTCATACACGCCGATTACAGTTGCGCTGTCCGATTCAACGATGCGGTCGAGCAGTTGCGCGATCTTCTTTTCGATTGAAGCGACTTCCAGCCGCATCGCGGCTTTGGTTTCCTTCGCCTTGCCTTCGGCTTCATCCCACCGCTTGCGGAACAGCTTGGACATGAGCGCCACCAGTTCCGGGCTTGGGGTCAGATTCCGCAGCACATCTTCAAACGCGCCCTCGATCTTGGCGCGGGCGACCGACTTGCCGAATTTGTCGCAGCCGCGATGACGGCAGACGTAATACGGATAAGTGGTGTTGCGCCCCTTGGTCCAGTTGGCCGTCATGGGGTGGCCGCAATCGCCGCAGGTGGCGAAGCCACGCAGCGGGAAGTCCGCGTGAATGTCGGCGCGGCTTGCAGCCAGAGGCTTGCCCGCAAGCCGCTCCTGCACCCGCTGGAAGGTTTCCAGCGATATGACGCCCTCATGCTGGCCTTTGCGCAGGGACACATCCCATTCTTCGCTTTCGACATGGCCCGCATAGACGGGGTTGGTCAGAATGCGTTTGACCTGCTGATTGGTAACGAAGCCATGACGGCAGACCGGGAATTGCGGATGGGATTCGAGGAAGCGCTTCACCTCCGCCTGTGAGGCAAAGCGCCCGCTGGCATAGCCTTCCAGCCCTTCGCCGATGATCGAGGCCACGGGTTCGTCGCGCACAAGGATGCTGCCACCCTCCGCGCACCGCTGATAGCAATAGCCAAGTGGCGCATGAAACACCCAATAACCGCCGAGCATTCGCGCCCGCATCCGGTTTTTGGCCTGTTCGCCGTTCTTCTGGCGCTGGTGCTGCGACACGCTGGCCAACAGGTGTTCGATCAGAATGCTGTCGGAATCCTCACCAAACTCAATGGACGGGGATTCCAGCGACGCGCCCGCCCGGAAGATGGATTCCTTGAGATCGAAGTGATTGCGAACGTCCCGCGCCATGCGGCTTATGTCGTCGATGATGACGACAAGGCCCAGCTTGCGGCCCTTGCGGATGAACGCCAGCATATCGTCAAAGCCGGGGCGCTGCGCCAGCTTGCCGGAAACGTCATCGGTGAACACGGCGATGACTTCATGCCCGCGATGCTGCGCATATTCGCGGCAACGGGTTTCCTGCGAGGTCAGGCCGTTGCCTTCCGTCGCCTGTTTCTTGGTGCTGACGCGGCAGTAGATGACTGCCTTCTGATCTTTTTTCCGGGTCATGGCCGTGGCCTGTTCTTTGAGGTTCCGGGAATCACAGCGCCCCCGTTTCCGGGGGCGGCGGTTCCGCGCTCGTGTGATGAGCCAACAATACCATGGGATCGGCCCGCAGCGAAGGCATAGTTTGCGCGGGCCGATAGAGAAAGTTGCGTAGAATCAAGGCCAAATGCCTGATCCACCCAAGACGTAACTATGGAATCTATCAGGCGAATAAGCTCGTCCTGCCGATCAACAGGAATATCAAGACCCGCAATTTCCTTGCGCAGTTCCTGCAATTCTTCTGGCGACAAAGCTTTCATTGAACCCGCCTCTGCCGCTTGCGGCAGAACTCCAAAGAGCCGAGAGAGAGTCCAATTTACAAATGCCCCAATCACCATCCGGGGGTTTAAGAACCCCGGCGAAATAAATTTCAAATATCTGTTGAGCATCCCCCGACACTCTTTCCGTTTTCGATACGGACAAAATCAATCAAATATAATTCAATTCTAGCATGTATAATTTTATTAATGCAAATTACTCGCAACAACGGGCGCTGCCAGAATTTATTGGCAGCGCCCGCTTTGCTTAATCGGCATTGGTCGGATCGATGGGCTTGCCCGTGATCCTGAATGCCGCGTCGTAGAGTTGCAGACGGAGCAACAAGGACTGACGCGGACCACGGCGGGGCGGATTGGCAACGCGCTGACGCTGCGCCGACACCCACTGGAAACTTCCATCCTCGCCATGCGCATCGTCAATGATGTCGGCATGGATGAGGATTTCCCGTCCCTCGCAGTCGAGGACGGTTCCGCCGTCCTCAACCCAGCCAAAGATTGTATCAGCCAGCCAGTCCGGCATTGCCCGCCGCGATACGTCGAGCGCCGTCATGGCCTTGGCCAGAGCGAACAGATAATCCCGCGTCAGTAAGACTTCACGCGGGGCAACTTGGATTTCCTTTCGCATTGGGATGCCTCCGGTAAGGAGGCGGCCGCCGGTTATGCGCTTTCAAAGTCGACCTTGAATTTCTCCCACATTGACCGAACATTTAGGATTGGAGGCTGTCTGGAGCCTTTTGGAATCTGTCTGGAGTAACCACCGTGCGGGATGCAGATTTCTATGCTCTTGTGACCACGTTGGATCAGGTGGCAGCCCGCAGCGGCAGCAAGCAATGCCATGCCGATCTGGTGGAACAAGTCAGGACGCACTTCCCCGACCCTGTGGCCGGACGTTACCGGGCGATGGCCGAAGATTTGCTGGCGATGCAGGAGGAAGGCACGCCGCTGTATCGGATCAGCCCCCGCTATGAGGACAACGACTTCAATTCAAAATTCGGGGAGGCCCGCAGAGGCAATGACAAACGCTTCCGGGCGCTGCTGCTGAAATGGCTTTGGGTGAGCCACTTCAACGAAGCCTTCGCCTATCTCGACCGCTGGGGTGTCGCCATCCCGGCGCGGATGAACAAAACGATTTGCCACTTGCCGCGCATGATTGCCGAAATGATCGAAGTCCCCGGCCTTCGGGAGCTTTCGTTTCTGGCGATGCGGGACGAATTGCTGCGCAACCCGGAACGCTATCCCTTGTCGCCGGATCGCGTGGAGGCAATCCGGCAATAGCGAACGCCAACCGTCCGGCCTTCATTCCGGCTCTTTCAGCGCCTCATAGGCGCGGTCGAGAATCGCGCGGAGTTTCACGCGGCGCAGGTCGTCATCCTGCACTTTGCCGACCGTTTCAAACGTGGCCTCGATAATTGCGTCGCATAATTCCGCATCCTGCTCCGGCTTGGGCCAGAGGGACCGGGCAAAGCGGATAATGTTGATCGCCGCTCGGGGCGGAAAATTCCTCTTTCTTCCCTTCCGCGATCCAGTCGGAATTCGTGGAATTCTGGGCATTCATAATCATACCATAAGCGCAATACTAACGCGTAATAACACCCTTGTTGCAGAGCGGCATTGCCCGCCTAAAACGGCACATCGTCCGCATCCGGACGATCATCCGCAGGCCGATCCGGTTCCGCCAGTAGCGGAAGCAGCAGAGGATGATTGCCGAGGCACAAATCATGCAGGTGGCAGTGCATTTGGTCCTCGACTTGCGCCCGGAGCCAGCGAAGCGCCTGCCTTCGCAGATACCTTTCGTTGAGATCGAGAACGGAAACGGAAGGAGGCCCGGCTCGTCCCTGCCTCCGCCCCCGTTCGACCAGTTGCATCCACGCCATCAGCGGAAGCCACGCAGCCGACATTTTCAAATGGATCGTGACTGTCGGGCCGCCCGTCGTGCCGTGTTCGTCCCAATCGGCCCACAGCATTTCATGGACGCGATCCGTTATGGCCTTCACGTCGGCGGCAAGAGCCGCGGCGCTTCGTTCGCCTGTTCCCGTCATATCATGCACTCCATTGCTATTCCGGGTGATCCGGGTCCGGCAGGTACTGGCTCTTGGGAAATGCCTTGTCGTACATGACCCGTTTCAGAAGCAGCGGCGGCTTTCCGGCCCGCAATATGATTTGCTTGCCCCAGTCACGGTCGGTTTCTTCCTGAATTTCCCCGGCGGTCCGCAGCGCCGTCATGACACTGACGACCTGCCCGCGTTCTTTTCGGTCAACCGGGCGTTCGCCCATGTTGCTGGCGATAAAGGCCGCTGTTTCATGCCCGCCGACCGAGAACACCTGCACCGCGCCAGTCGCATCGAGGAAGGTTTGCGCGTCCTTCCCATACAGATGGATCAGTTGCCCGATATTCTGGATGATCGGCCAGAGGATGACGCCATAGGACCGGATGACATTGATGCCGACCCTCACGGATTCCAATGGCCCCATCGCGGGAAATTCATCCATCAGGAACAGGACACGATGCATTGGCTTCCCCTGTTCACGGGTCATCGCGGCAAGTCCGAGCGTGACGAACAGCCGCAGGAACCGTTTGTGGTTTTCCAGTTCCTCCGGCGGGATCACGACATAGACCGTCATGGGCTTGCGCTTCAGGTCGCGCAGATCGAACCCGTCGCCCGTCAGAACAGACCGCATCGGCACACTGTCCAGCCATCGCGTATGGCGCATGGCGGTCGAGACAATGCTGCCCCGTTCCCGGTCGCCAGCAGCCATAAGCTGGGCCGCCGACCGTGCCGCAATTCCGCCAGCACCGGGATTGCGGGCCATTCGTCCTACAACAGACAGATCGATGACTTCACGATTTTCCGCATCGGGGAGGAATTCCCGGCTGGTGAGAAGATCGCGAACATGGCCCAGATTCCGCTTTTCCTCCGGCTCCTGCGTGATGACATGAGCGATCAGTCCAGAGATCAAGGCGTGGGCCGACTGGTCCCAATGCTCTGAACCCGGTTCCGCAACAACGAGGGCATCGGCAATCGCCCAAACATCCTCGGTGATACGTTCGCTGGACGGATCGAGCAGCGCCAGCGGATTGAATGCCCCGCTTTCGATGCCCTGCTTCGCCAGAACGCTGAAGGGATCGAAGACATGGACTTCCTGCCCCATGCCTTGTTCAACCCGCCCACCACCATTGCCACGACGAGCGGCGGTGACGGCGGCATTGGTTCCTTTGGGATCGAGAACCAGCGCGGAACCCGGCCACAGCACAAGATTTGGGATGATGGCCGAGCGTCCCTTACCACCACCTGTCGAAGCGATGGTCAGAAGGTGACGGTCATCTTTCAGCCCTATGGTCCATTCTTTCCCGTATGCCGACCGACCCAGCAGGATCGAGCCGGGTTTGTGCAGGCTTTCCCATTCGTCGGTGATCCCGGCAAATGTTGCTGAACCGCCCCTGCCGAACTGATAGACGCGCCAGAGTCGCCGAAACGGGGCGGTCAATTTACCGAGAAAACGGTAATGCCATTGTCGCTTGCCCTTCCGGTCAAAGACTAACCAGATGAGCGGAAAGACCAGAAGCCAGATCGCTATGGCCACCCAATCTGGCACTGCACCATTGGGCATGGGGACGAAGGCCACAGCGAGCAAAGCGAGGACAAAAAGGCAGCCAAGCACTTCCAGCCCTTCGACTAACAACCTGACAACCATTCCGGTCACGGGGCGCAGGGCTGTCCGCAATCCGTCACCGTTGCCACCCGCAGCCAGTTTGCCGCGCAGACCAAACAGGCATTGCGCAAAGACAACGCCGCCGAAGAAAGCCAGAAAGCGACTGGCCCAAAGCGAGAGTTGCCAGTCCCCGCCCGTCCAGTCATGAAGGTGAAGGGCAAGAGCCTCGCCGCCAAACCATGCGACGAGGAGTCCGGCGCAAAAAAGAAAAACAGATCGCATCGTACCAGTCCCGAAAGAGCGGGCCTGTTCCCGCGATCCATGGGATAGGGCGATGTCCGTTCATGGCTGGGGGGATAAGCCCTGCCAATCCGTCCTTACGTTGCACGCAAGATGTGCGTGGTAATACCACGCCGATCTTGGCAAGGGGCACCCGCTGCGCGTTCCCCGTTGCATCCCTTCCGGCCATCCGGCGCTCACAAACTCCCCCGTTCCCACCCAGCAGACGCAACCAGGCTGGCGCTTGGTTCGCATCGCTTTGGGTCAGGGGGAATGTTCGCGCCGGGGCAACGTCTGGCCGTTGCATCACCAGTCAGGGGAGCGTTCCTGCTCCTCCCGACACCCTCCATGACCAAGGGCGTGCCTGCCCCATGGACCCAGCCTCTCCTGAGGGGCCAACCCTGCGCGGATTGGATGCCGTCAGAGCTTTCGCGCCCTGAACCACGACGAAGGGGAGCCTTCGCGCTCCCCTCGACCCCATCGACCAAGGGGCTTTCAGCGCCCCTCTGGACACCCTCGACCAGCGCCGCCGGGATAGATGAAAATCCTTGAATTCCCCTATCCCCGTCCGACATTTCAGGTGCGGACGTTTTTGAAACCAGCGTTCGCGGCTCAGGATAAAAAGATGGAAACCGAACGCCGTTTTGTCGAAACGCTGTTGTCCGAAGTCCGGTCACGCTGGGCCGACGGGGACGGCGGCTACTTGGACGCAACAATTCGCGAAGGCGCAGATTTTGCCGCCTATGTGTGGTCGCGGCTGGCGCTGGCGGATGCCCCCCGCGACACGCAAACATGGCGGCGGTCCCGCGAAGGAAATCGGGATGATGCTGCGTTCGTGGTGGAAATGGGCGCAGAGTATCTTCTGGAAGTTGCCGATTTGGGCGAGCCTGAAAAGGCCATGGCGCAAAAATTGGTGGCATTCTCCGCGTGGGCCAGAGCCTTCGAGGATGGCTACATGGCCGGGGTGCAGGACACCATAATGGAGGAAATGGGCCTAAGCCCTCGCTCCGCCTGACGCCATGACCAAAGGGGCTTTCACCGCCGCTTTGGACACCTGCCGCATGGGGCCGCCCCCTGTGGATAGCTGCTCCCCCTCCTGACCTTTCGGATGACATCCGGGGGCGGTCGCTCTAGTAATTTACTAGGGGCAACCAGCGATTCAGAAGGAGCCTCCCGCATTTGACGTAACAGGACCGTAAGATCATATGAACGCAGTCGAAATCGAAGAAGCCGTGACCGCTCTGGCGGCTGCCCCATTCGACCGCGATGAATTCCCTTTCGCGTTCCTTCGCGCATTCGGGAACAAGGAAACTACCCTCAAAAAATTGCGCTCCGGGGCGTCCAACAAGTCCGACCTTGGCGGCGTCCTGCAAACCAGCAACATCCACATCGCTGTCGCTGCCCCCGGCGACGTTTCCGCCACGCTCGCTGCGCTGCGGGAAAGTCCGGCCACGACGCGGGCCAAGGCCAAATTCATTCTGGCCACGGACGGCGAAGCCTTCGAGGCCGAAGATTTGGCCAGCGGCAGCGGCGAAACGGTCGCCTGCGCCTTTGCCGATTTTCCGGACCATTTCGGGTTTTTCCTGCCCCTTGCCGGGATCACCACCGTCAAGCAGGTGCGGGATAGTTCGTTCGACATTCGGGCCACCAGCCGCCTGAACAAGCTCTATGTCGAGTTGCTGAAAGACAACCCCGATTGGGGAACCGCCGAGCGCCGCCCGGACATGAACCATTTCATGGCCCGGCTGATTTTCTGCTTCTTCGCCGAAGATACCGACATCTTCAATGGCAGCGGCCTGTTCACCGCCACCATCGACCAGATGAGCGAGCGGGACTCATCCAACACCCATACCGTGATTGGTGAGATTTTCCGCGCCATGAACACGGCGATCAGCAACCGTGCTAGTGCGGGCCTGCCCCGTTGGGCAGACGGATTCCCCTACGTCAATGGCGGCCTGTTTTCCGGCAGTCTGGACGTGCCGCGTTTCAGCAAGATTGCGCGGACCTACCTGCTCCATATCGGCAGCCTCGACTGGCGGAAGATCAACCCGGACATTTTCGGATCAATGATTCAGGCCGTCGCCGACGATGACGAACGCGGGGCCTTGGGGATGCACTACACATCCGTCCCCAACATCCTGAAAGTGCTCAACCCACTCTTTCTGGATGATTTGCGCGAACATCTGGCGGAGGCGGGCGACAATCCCCGAAAACTCCTGAACCTCCGCAACCGCATGGCCCGCATTCGGGTTTTTGATCCGGCTTGCGGCAGCGGCAATTTCCTTGTCATCGCCTACAAGGAAATGCGGGCCATCGAAGCCATCATCAACGAACGGCGCGGCGAGGATGGCCTGAAATCGGAAATTCCACTGACCAACTTCCGGGGCATCGAACTTCGGGACTTCCCCGCCGAGATCGCCCGCCTCGCCCTCATCATCGCCGAATATCAATGCGACGTCCTTTATCGCGGGCAGCAACTCGCCCTGAACGAATTTCTGCCCCTCAATGCACAGAACTGGATTACCTGTGGCAACGCTCTGCGGCTGGATTGGCTTTCCATCTGCCCGCCGACCGGGACCGGGGTAAAACTAGTCGGCGACGATCTTTTTAACACGCCACTGGATCAAGCCCAGATCGACTTCGAGAACGAAGGCGGTGAAACCTACATCTGCGGCAACCCGCCTTACCTTGGCTCGACATGGCAGGACGATGAGCAGAAGTCTGACCTGCAAGCCATTTTCGGTCATCGCACAAAAAGCTGGAAGTCGCTCGACTACGTTGCTGGCTGGTTTATGAAGGCCGCCGACTACGGCACCAAAACAAGTGCGGCAGCGGCATTTGTGTCCACTAATTCGATCTGTCAGGGCCAGCAGGTTCCGATCCTCTGGCCGCTAGTGTTTGCCACTGGCCACGAAATTGCCTTCGCCCATACCTCATTCAAGTGGGCAAACCTTGCCAGCCATAAGGCGGGCGTCACCGTCGTTATAGTTGGCATTTCTAATCACGCACGAAAGTTACGTCAGCTTTTCTCGTCAGCCGAGAATGACGCCTCTATCGTCAAGGAGGCTGAGAATATTAATGCATATCTTGTTTCTGGCCCCAACATCGAAGTCAGTCAGGCGAGATCTACTATTTCGGATATTTCTCCTATGGTTAGGGGCAATATGCCCTACGATGGAGGACACCTGTTACTGACATCGGACGATGTCGACACACTTAATCTTAATGAGGATCAATATCATCGTTTCATCAGAAAGAACTACGGCGGTGCCGAGTTCATTCGCGGGGTTGAGCGATATTGTCTTTGGATTGAAGATGCCAATCTCGATGAAGCCATGCACATTCCGGGCATAAAAACCCGAATTGAAGCTGTGCGTCAAATGCGTCTGGCGAGTCCCGATAAAGGCGCAAATGAAATGGCATCTCGCGCCCACCAGATGCGAGAAATGAACATTGGGCGCTCTCATACAATCGTGGCTGCTGCTATATCTTCTGAGAACCGACCGTATTTGCCCTGTGGTCTGATCAACAATCATACGACCGTCAACAATAAGAATTACGCGCTTTACGATGCTCCACTATGGAACCTCGCCCTCATCGCCTCACGTCTGCATTGGGTCTGGATTGGTACGGTTTGTGTTCGGCTAGAAATGCGCTTTTCTTACTCCAACACACTGGGCTGGAATACTTTTCCGGTGCCACCGCTGACTGAGAAGAACAAGGCAGACCTCACCCGTTGCGCCGAGGACATTTTGCTGGCGCGGGAAGCGCATTTCCCGGCGACCATCGCCGACCTTTACGAAGTCAAAGACGGCGAAAGCAAAATGCCCGCCAACTTGCGCGAGGCGCACGAGCGCAACGACGCGGTGCTGGAGCGCATCTATATTGGACGGCGATTCCGCAACGACACTGAGCGGCTGGAAAAGCTGTTTGAACTTTACACGAAGATGACCGCATCGGGCGGGGCGGCGAAGAAACGGAAAGCAGGGGCGACAGCGTGACCATCGAAAAGAAATCAGTTCCTTCCGTATCCGTTTCCTATGCTCGCAATGGCAGCACCAACAAGGCCAATGCCCTTGGTATGAGGCCGATGCAGGAACGCGCCTATGAGAAGCGCGGCGAGCAATATCTTCTCATCAAATCGCCCCCCGCGTCCGGGAAAAGCCGCGCCCTCATGTTCATCGCGCTGGACAAGCTGACAAACCAAGGCGTGAAGCAGGCCATCATCGTGGTGCCGGAAAAAAGCATTGGCTCCAGCTTCGCCGATGAACCGCTGACTAAGTTCGGTTTCTGGGCGGACTGGACCGTGACGCCCAAATGGAACCTGTGCAACGCGCCCGGCGAGGACGGCGGCAAGGTCAATTCCGTGGGCGCGTTCCTTGAAAGCGATGACACGGTGCTGGTCTGCACCCACGCGACATTCCGCTTCGCGGTGGACAGGTTCGGCGTGGAGGCGTTTGATAACCGCCTGATCGCGGTGGACGAGTTCCACCACGTTTCCGCCAACCCGGACAACAAGCTGGGCCTGCACCTTGGGCAATTCATCGCCCGCGACAAGGTGCATATCGTCGCCATGACGGGCAGCTATTTCCGGGGCGACGCGGAGGCCGTCCTTGCACCCGCCGACGAGGCCAATTTCGATACCGTCACCTACACCTACTACGAACAGCTAAACGGCTACGAGTATCTGAAATCGCTCGACATCGGCTATTTCTTCTATTCCGGCCCCTACTCCGACGACATTCTCGCGGTGCTGGACCCGACCGAGAAAACCATCGTCCACATCCCCAGCGTCAACTCCCGCGAAAGCACCAAGGACAAGATTCGGGAGGTGGAACACATCATCGAAGAATTGGGCGAGTGGCAGGGCGTTGACCCCGCCACGGGATTCCAGTTGGTCAAGGCAGCCGATGGCCGCATCCTGCGCATCGCCGACCTTGTGGACGATGACCCGGCCAAGCGGGATCGTGTTTCTGCCGCGTTGAAAGACCCGGCGCAGAAGAACAGCCGCGATCATGTGGACATCATCATCGCGCTGGGCATGGCGAAGGAAGGCTTCGACTGGATTTGGTGCGAACACGCGCTGACCGTTGGCTATCGGTCCAGCCTAACCGAGATTGTGCAGATCATTGGCCGCGCCACCCGCGACGCGCCGGGCAAAACCCGCGCCCGGTTCACCAACCTGATTGCGGAACCGGACGCCGCCGAAGCCGCCGTGACGGAGGCCGTCAACGACACGTTGAAGGCCATCGCCGCCAGCTTGCTCATGGAACAGGTGCTTGCGCCCCGCTTCGAGTTCAAACCGAAAAATCCTGCGACCAGCACAGCAGCGCCCGGCTTCGACTATGGCGAAGGCGGTTATCAGCCTGACAAATGCAATGTCGGATTCAACGAAGAACGCGGTGTTTTCCAGATCGAGATCAAGGGTCTGACCGAACCCAAGTCGCCCGAAGCCGCCCGCATTTGCCGCGAGGATTTGAACGAGGTGATTGCCACCTTTGTACAGGACAAGCCGAGCATCGAGCGCGGCCTGTTCGATGAGGAACTGGTTCCCGAAGAATTGACCCAGCTTCGCTTGGGCAAGATCATCAAGGACAAATACCCCGAACTGGATGAGGAGGACCAAGAGGCGGTGCGCCAACACGCCATCGCAGCCCTCAATCTCACCCAGCAAGCCAAGAAGATCGCCCTTGGCGACGATGGCTCCGGCGACGAGCCGAGCGCCAACACCGCGCTGATCGACGGCGTTCGCAAATTCGCAATGGATGTGCGCGAACTCGACATTGACCTGATTGACCGGGTTAATCCGTTTCAGGAAGCCTATGCCATCCTCGCCAAGACCATGAGCGAGGAAAGCCTGAAACAAGTCGCCGCCGCCATTTCTGCCCGCCGGACCAACCTCACGCCGGAGGAAGCCAAGCAGCTTGCCGTCCGGGCCGTTCAATTCAAAAAAGAACGTGGGCGGCTCCCGTCCATCAGTTCGACCGACGCATGGGAAAAGCGTATGGCCGAAGGGGCCGCCGCTTTTGTGCGCTTCAAGGATGAGGGCCGCTATGAGTGACCTTGACCTTGACGACCTGCGGGACGAACTGGCGGACTTCGCCCAACCCGAGAAGAAAATCGGGCGCAGCCCACGCGATGAACGAGTCATCGCCGGGTTTGAAGAAATCCAGCGCTTCACCGATGAACATGGCCGCGCCCCGCAACATGGCGAGGACCGTGACATTTTCGAACGGCTATATGCCGTTCGGCTGGACCGCCTTCGCGCGTCGGCAGATTGCCGTTCACTTCTCGCGCCGCTTGACCGTCAGGGCCTTTTGACCGGGGCGGAAGACGCCGCGCCCGCGCCCACCGAAGAATTGGACACTGACGCGCTCATGGCCGAACTCGCCGGGGCCGCTGGCGATGTCGGGATCACCGACCTTCGCCATGTCCGCTCTGCCGCTGAAAAACGCGCCGCCGAAGAAATCGCCAACCGCGAGAAGTGTGAGGACTACGAAGAATTTAAGCCGATTATCGAGAACGCCAAGGCGGAACTCAAGCAGGGCATTCGTTCAACCCGCGTGATCGACAACAGCGAGAACAGCCTGACGGAAATTCGACCGGGGGCCTTTTTCATCGTGGGCGGCCAATTTGCATACGTCGCCAGTGAAAGCGAAGCCTTCACCACGGAATATCAGCGAACGGATCGACGGGTCCGGGTCATTTACGACAATGCCACCGAGGCCACCGTCCTTGCCCGGTCATTCCAGAAATCCCTTTACCGCGACACGACCGCACGGCGGGTTTCCGATCCGTCAGCGGGACCGCTTTTCGCGGGCGAGAATGACGAAGGCGATTTGGCCAGCGGCACAATCTATGTCCTGCGCAGCAAATCCGATCACCCGCTTGTCGCTGCCAACCGCGATGTCTTGCACAAGATCGGCGTGACTGGCGGCGACGTGGGGCGGCGCGTCGCTAATGCGAAGCTGGACCCCACCTTCCTCATGGCGGACGTTGAGATCGTCGCCACCTACACGCTCTACAACATCAACCGCGTGAAGCTCGAAAACCTGATCCACCGCATCTTCGCGCCCGCGCAACTGGACATCGAAATCAAGGATCGTTTCGGGAACCCAGTTGTGCCGCGTGAATGGTTCCTCGTGCCGCGCTTCGTCGTGGACGACGCCGTGGAACGGATCAAGGACGGAACGATCACGGGCTATACCTACGACCCGTCAGCGGCGCGACTGGTGCGAACGGGGGAACTATAATGACATTCTTTGCCATCCGGGGGAGCCGTCAGCTAACCTCCGAAGAATTCTTGGCGCACCTTGCCCTTGCGATCCGGCTGGAAAATGTTGGTGTCTTGCTTGGTGCCGGAGCTTCCAAAGGCGTCGGCGGCATGGTCATGAGCGATGTATGGACTCTCCTAGAGAATGAATACGCCGATCAAGTTCAATTTCTTCGGGACAAGAAGTTCCTTGCGGATGGGGAACAGGGCAATGTTGAACTGTTGCTCGACAGGTTGGAAATTGCCTGTCTGGACGGCGAACGGGTTGGCGCTGATCTTACCGGACTCAAGGCAGCGCGGCACGCATTGCGAAAGGCAGTCCTGCGGGCAGCCATTCTTGACGAACAGCTATGGTCGGAGCCAGATCAGGCGATTTTGAATCCCAAGCTATCGAGCCACATAAGGCTGGTTTCGCGTTTAGCCGGGAATCGTCAGCCCGGTCAGGCAGCGCCTTGGGCATTTACGACCAATTACGATCTTGCGTTGGAATGGTCGGCAGAGGCGCTTGGCCTTCATTGCGTCAATGGCTTCTCAGGAACGCACGACAGGGCCTTTCGCCCAAGCAGCTTCGACCTTGGGCTTCGTAACGTGCAGGCCCGTGGCGAGGCGCGTTTCGGTACATACAACCTCTATCTCGGAAAACTTCACGGCTCGATTTCATGGACGGCTAACAAATCAGGGGGTGTATGCGAATTGCCCAGCACCACGGTAAAGCCGCTCGTGGATCGTTTTATTGCGTCGGATCAGCCCGACGATTGGCCGGGGTTTATGATCTTTCCCGGCGCATCGAAATTCGTTCAGACGACCGCGTTCGTTTATGGCGAGGTCATTCGCCGCTTCACTGAATTTCTTTCACGTCCCAACGCTTGCCTGATCGTCAATGGCTACGGATTTACGGACGACCACATCAACCGCCTTGTCGTTTCGGCGCTACAAAACCCCACCCTACAACTCATCATCTATCTTCCAGAGATTGATCGGCTTGGCATCTACGACTCGCTGGCAGCGACCGGCGACGCGATCAAGCCGAACGAGCAGTTAAAGCGGCTACTTCTGGCTCAGCTTCCGCAGGTCACGGTGCGCGGATTTGGGGCGGGAGGCTTTTTTGACGCCTTGGCGAATGACTTGCCTGAACCCGCTATGCTGGATGAGGTGTCAGAACGCGCCCGACAACTCGAAACACTACTCAAACAAGCTACGAATATTCAGGTGGCGAAGAAGTCCGCCGATGCGGAAGATGCTGTTGGCGACGTTGACGATGTTGACCCCGCGCCGGATAACGATTTTGAGGACTTGCTTAAATGAGTTCCCGTCGCCCGATTGGATATGTGGTCGAGATCGACGGGCCTCAACTGCTGATCAACCTGCTTGAAGATTCCCGGGGTCACGTTGCCGGACATCGGGATGGACTTTCGACGGTCGAACAACCGGGCGATTTGGTAGGTATCGACGCCGGGGCCGAGACAATCATCCTACGGATTATGTCGGTTGCCTTTGCTGAGCCGCGCGAAGTCCATGCTGGGCGCGGACGCCCCTCAAACATACCACAAGAGCCGCTTCGCCAGCTTCGTGGCCGGGTTGTCGGTTTCCTAGCCAAGCGTGATGGCACGCTGATCTTTTCACCGCAAGAATGGCGCCTGCCTGTTCTGGGAGCAAGCGTCTATCCACTTTCTGACATTGAAACTGTTGCGACAATTGGCGCGAATGGTGTTCCTGACGAGCAAATCAAGTTAGGCGCGGATGCTCGCAATCGGGCCGTGGAGGTCAGTGCGAACATCGACCAAGTGCTTGGCCGCCACATGGCCATTCTTGGTTCGACGGGACAGGGCAAGACTCACTTCGTCGCCGCTGTGCTGCAACAACTTATTCGCTTGCCTAGATCAAGGATCGTAGTGTTTGACGTGAATGGCGAATATACGCCTGCATTTGCGGATCTTGGAAATCGTGTGAAGATCACGCAGCTAGGTGGTCCTCACGGCGGCCTTCGGATTCCATATTACGCGCTTGGTCGGCACGGCTTGTCCCGGCTTCTGATACCAAGCGAGAAGGCGCAGATGCCTGCTCTGAGATTTGCCATTGAGCATCTTCGCTTCGTTGAAGGTGACGCGCAGGGAACAAAATTGGTCGGCGGACAGGGCAATGTCCTTTTCGATGACTGCCATACAGGAAATGCCGCGCACGCCAATCAGGCGATGTCTGCGCTTAGGGCAGGAACTGCTCCTGCCGCCAACGCTTGGCCTCATATGCGCGCCCTATCGTGCCTCGCTACCGAATGGTATGTTCTTAAGCCCAACAACCAAGGCTGGACCCGCGACACGTTTCAATACGGTCACGTCCAGTCGATGATTAATCGCATACGAGGATTAATCGAAGACCCGCAATTTACATCCATTGTTGAGATTGCGGGCGGCGCTGGACTAGCTAATCCTCTAAGTATGTCGGCTGAATGCGCAGCATTGGTCCGCGAGGTTTTTGGCCCGCCGGTATTCGGCCAAAATGACTGGTCAGTTCATATCGTTGACCTTAGCCGTTTGGCGCAAGACCTCATGCCATTTGTCCTTGGGTCGCTTCTCGAAATGTTCGCCGCCGAGATATTCAAGCGCGGTCCGGGCAACACCCATCCCACGATGCTGGCATTGGAGGAGGCGCACCACTATCTGCGCCAATTACCGGGCGAATCCGACGGCGGACAACAGGCGTTGGCCTATGAACGGCTTGCAAAAGAGGGGCGCAAGTTCGGCCTATCCCTGCTCATCAGCACCCAACGCCCATCCGAGGTGTCCCCAACCGTGCTTTCGCAATGCGGAACATGGGCCGTTTTTCGGCTCAACAATGAAGCCGACCAACGAGCGGTTGCTTCAGCGGCAGAAACGGCAGGCGTGAATGTGTCACGGCAACTTGCTGGACTTGGCAGAGGTGAGGCCATCATCTTTGGCGCGGCGCTGCCCGTTCCCACAAGGCTTTCCGTCAGTAGGCCGAATCCTGAACCTGATTCAAAAGACCCACCTTTCTTGCAAAAATGGTCATGATCCGGCGTTCCCTTCGGGCCGCGCCCTATCCGCTGACGCGCACCGAGCTTCCGCGCTGCGCTTGGCGATCTCGGCCATCCGGTGACGGTCGCTAACGCAAGACTTGGGGACAAGCCCCCCAGCGCATTTCAAGCAAAATAGACGGTTCCCGAGGCTCGCCGCAAGCGGCTGCGCCCGCCGTCGATTTGGCTTTCCATTTGCACCCCCCGTTCTCGCCGAAGGGCAACGGGTTGCATGAGCAACCCATACCCCAAGGAAAAGTAAGATGGAGAACAAGTCAGAAATCAGAATCTATGTCGCCTGTCTGGCAGCCTACAACAGCGGAATCCTGCACGGCGCATGGATCGACGCGGATCAGGAACCGGGTGCGATCTATGACGAGATTGCCGGGATGCTCCGGGCCTCACCAATCCCGGACGCGGAAGAATGGGCCATCCATGACTATGAAGGTTTTGAAGGTGTCCGCATCGCCGAATATGCCGGGATCGACGGCGTGGCAGAAACGGCGGCTTTCATTGCTGAGCACGGCAAGCTGGGCGCGGAACTGATCGGCTATTTCGGGGAACTGGACGAAGCCCGTGAAGTGATGGAAGACCGCTATTACGGCGTCTATTCCGACCTTGCCGATTATGTGCAGGAAATTACGGAGGAATGTCAGGCCATCCCCGAACACTTGCGCTATTACATCGACTGGAAGGCGATGGCACGGGACGCGGAACTAAACGGCGATGTGCTCACCATCCAGACCGCCCACGACGAAATCCACGTTTTTGCGGGGCATTGAAGCCGCAAAATGAAGGGGCGCTACGGACGCGGCCCGCGCTTGGCGCGTTCGGCTGCGATCATCGCCAGAAGCGATTGCGCCGCCGGGCGATCCGGGCTGGCCGGGGTGATACCCTTGGCCACTTCCTGAAACAGCGCGGCAAGCTGCGAGTCGGTTTTCTTGGCCAGATCGTCGCTGGTGATTTTGAACATGGTTTCCTCCGTTGTCTTCGCCGCCCACGTTGGGCCGCGTTGCAGCGGAGAAATCCGTTTTCGGGAATGAGGCGCACCCGCAGGGACGCAACACAGAGGAGAAGGCTGCGAAGCCTTGCGCCTGTCGCGTTCCCGCAAAACGGATAGGACGATAGCAATCTCAGCAGGTTCAACTTGGGCAGAGTGGCGGACGGAGGAATCCGGTCAAATCACGAAAGACAGATGGAATGAAAACGACGCGGCGTTGCCGCATCACGAATGGTCAACGGCCCATTCCCGGCTCGCGTGGACCGCGTGGCGCGGGACCGCTATCGCGTCCCGTAGGGCGCGAAGAACTCGGACGCTCGGCAGCTGGACGATCAGCCGCCGAACCAGCCGGACGTTCTTCCGGCTTTTGCCCGTCCCGCGCCATGTGGCGGTAACGGGCCGCGTCCCGGTAGAGGCCAAGCAGTTGGTCCGCATGACCGCTGCGCACCTGCACGATTTGCCGTTGCAGCGTCTGGCGTTCTTTCAGTTGCGCGGAAACGAGATCGTGGCGCTGCGCACGATCCCGTTGCAGCCCGAAGAAGGCTTCCATTTCATTTTGCTTTTGCGTGCGACCATGCCGCCCGGTCAGCCTGTCCCACAGGCCAGATACGCCTTTACGCAGGCGGTCTGACCGGCTCTTTCGTTCCGCGTCCTGCCGTTCGCGCTGCATCCGGTCGAGCCGCTGGCGTTCGCTGCGGTGCTGCGCCGCCATCGCCCGCTTCTTTTCGTTCAGCGGTTTCAGCGCATCGGACGCCATGCGTTTGGCGTCCGATATGTGCCGCGACACCAGCGGCATCACCGTTTCGCCGATATGCCGGATGGTATCCGGTACCGAGCGCAGTTCATCAGGCTGGCCCAGCTTCGCGGCAACTTCCCTGCCTTTCTTGCCGACCATGCGGGCGATGGAGAAGGTTTCGCCGTGCATCGACACGACGACATGGCCCCGCCGATCCCCTCTGGCGAGGAACAGACCCCGCGTTTCGAGGGTCTTAGCGAAGGCCGCGCCGTTATTCGTCGCGGCCCAGCATTCCTGAACCGTTTGCCGGACCTGTTTTACGTCGATCCCGGCCCGCTTCGCCTGTTGCCATTCGTCCAGCGTGAAATTGCGGGCATCGCGCAGTTTTGAATCCCGGAATCCTTCCGGCATCTTCCAGCCGTTTTCGATATAGAGTTCCTTGGAAATCTCGCGCAGCTTGGCCTTGAAGAACGGCAGCGGTCTTGCCGTCATGGTTTCCGCGTCGATGCGCGACCAGACGGCATGGGCGTGGCGACGCCCTTCCTTCTCGTGGAACACGATGATGCGCGGCTGGCCTTGCAGGCCCATGCGTTCCGCGATCCTGTCGCAGGCCTGTTCGAACACTTCCACCCGCACGGATTCATGGGCGGGCGGGTTGAGCGACACGGAAAACAGCGGCTGCCTGCACTTGGTCCCCTTGGACAAGGCATGGGCTTCCTTCATCGCCCCCATAAGATCGTCGGCGACAAAGCCGCTGATCTCATGGATTTCGACGTGTTCATTTTCTTCGGTTTTCAGGAGGTGGAGGCCCAGATTTTTGGCCCCGCCGCGCTGGGAGGCTTTCAAGATCATCAATCCGCCTCCAGATTGAGCGCCTCAATCAGCAGACGGCGGATTTCCCGGATTTCGGCGACGGCCTCCAGCAAGGCCGCTTCCGTATCCGGGGTGACGGGCAGACTGCCCGTGTTCGCCGACCGGGCAAGCTGGTTGAGGTTAGAGGACAGCCGCGACTGGCCCAGCTTCCCAAGGACTTGGGCCAGTGCCTGATGGTCTTTCACCGGGTTCTTGCCCCGGCGGCGCGGCGCAGCCTCGCCGTTAAAGACCTTTTCCAGAATATACGCCCCCAGCGGCATATCGCCCGCCTCCCGCTCAAGCCGGAGGCGTTGCTCGAAGGATAGCCGCAGGGAAAATGGCGAGGGGCGCTTTATCTCCATGGCGGCCCCCGTCAGGCCGTTTTGCGCCTCCGGGCGACAGCCGGACGACTATCGCGCGGGGCGCTGCCATCCTTCCGTTCATTGCTGTTAAGGGCTTTCCGGTTGCCGAGGCTGGAATGTTGCAGAATGGCGTTCCATTCCATTAACATCTCAGTAAGATGGTTCGAACTTGCTCCCTGCAAGCCCGCCAATTTCCTCCAAGACGGCAAGGCGCATGGCGCAAGTTGCACCTGACAAGGATGGATCGACCGGCTAGAACTTCGCAAGGGAGTTGGGTGCGGAGGTCCGGTTGGGTTGCGTGGCAAATGCTGAAGCCGGAATCGCTGATGCCTTGAGGGCACAGGGCCAACGCGCATGAGTCTGGCTTCATCGGCGTTTGCCGCCCTTGCCCTGATCCTTCTGCTGTTTGCAGTGGCCGCCATCGTCGAAGCCCGCGGAGACCTGTTTTCGCGCCGGCCCGCCTTGCGCCACCATGCCTATACACTGGCGCTTGGCGTCTATTGTTCGAGTTGGACATTCTATGGCGCCGTGGGCAGCGCGGTCCGTAGCGGGTGGGCCTATGTGCCGATCTACCTGGGTCCGGCGCTCCTCCTGCTTCTTGCTCCCGGGTTCCTGTCGCGCCTGTCGGCTGCGGTCAGGGAGGAGCGCGCGGCGACCGTGTCGGACTTCATCGCCGCGCGCTTTGGCCACGACGCCGGTGTGGCGCGGATGGTCACGCTCATCGCCCTGCTGGGAAGCATTCCCTACCTGGCGTTGCAACTGCGGTCGATCGGCAATGCCCTGACCATCGTGTCCGGCCGCGACATCATGGTGCCATCGATGGTCGCTGCCTCGGGCTTGCTCACCTTGTTCGCGCTGCTCTTCGGCACCCGCCGGTTCGAGCTGGCAGGCCGTAGCGAAGGGCTGCTCTACGCGATCGGGCTGGACTCGGTCATCAAGATCGTCGCGCTGTTCGCCGTAGCGGCTCTTGCACTGGTGCTGCTTTCCGGTGCGGAAGCCGCCCCGTTCGCAAAAGCCGTCGAGACGCTGGGAGAGCGCTTTGCACCAACCCACCTCACCTTCGAGATCGCACTGATCACGCTGGTTTCCACTTTCGCGATCATCGCCTTGCCCCGGCAATTCTACATGGGACTGGTGGAAGCGCGCGACGAGCGTGATCTCGTACGGGCGCGTTTCGGGCTGGCTGCCTACCTGCTGGGCATGGCCGTGCTGATCGTACCGATCGCATTGGCCGGGGCCGCGCTCCTGCCGCAGGACATCGACGCGGACCTCTATGTCCTGCAATTACCCGCTTCGGCGGGGTCGGAACTGATCCTGGCGGCAGCGCTGCTGGGAGGGATCGGCGCGGCCAGTTCGATGGCCATCGTCGATACGACTGCACTGGCGACCATGGTGTCGAACGATCTGTTCGCCGGCGCCGTGATCGGTTCGGGCAAGGACCGAAAGGCCGGAGCCATCGGTGCGCGAATGCTCGGGATGCGCCGCATCTCCGTTGCCGGGGTCATGCTCCTGGCATTGGCATTTGCCCTGCTGATTTCGCGCGGCCAGTCGCTGGCGTCGATGGGGCTGACCGCCTTTGCCGCCATGGCGTTGTTCTCACCGCACCTCATCATTGCAGCGCTGGGCAAGGGACGCGATCCCGTCGCCGCGCGGGCCAGTCTCGGTATCGGGCTTGCGCTTTGGGCTTACACCCTGGCCCTTCCCCCGATCTTGCCGGTGCCCTGGCTCGACGCCCTTGCCGGGAGCTTCATGGACCCGCATCGCCTCTTCGGCATCGGTCGGGCGAGCCCCTTTGTCCATGGCGTGGTCTGGAGCCTTGGCGTGGATCTTGCCGTTTATGCCCTTGTCGCCGCTCGCAAGATCCCGGCGCCGGACCTGCCCCGCATTTTCGCCACGCCGGGCCGTGTCTCCAACGTCGGCGAACTGACGCATTTCGTGGCCAGTTTCGTGGGCGAAGAGCGGGCGCAGCGCGAATTTTCCGAGTCCGATCCGCACGATCAGGTAACCCCGAAAAATGCCCGCAAGGCGCAGGATCTGATTGCCCGCGTGGTCGGGGCATCATCTGCGCGGGCACTGGTTGCATCGGCACTGGCCAGCGGGCGGATGGATCTGTCCGACGTCACCCGCCTGCTTGACGAAGGTGGCCAGTCGCTGCGTTTCTCGCGACAGTTGCTTGCTGCCACTTTCGAGAATGTCGATGCCGGCATCAGCGTGGTCGACGGCGAACTCAACCTGATTGCGTGGAATTCGGGCTACGAGGATATCTTCAACTATCCTGCGGGCATGGTCCGCGTCGGTGCGCCGATCGAAGAACTGATCCGACACAATGCGACGCGCGGCCATTTCGGAGAAGGGGATGTCGACGCAGTGGTCGAACGCAGGCTTGAGCCACTACGAGAAGGCCGCGCGCATAGCTTCGAACGCCGGAGCAGCGACGGCAGGGTGATCAAGACAGTGGGCGGTCCGATGCCGGGTGGGGGATACGTCATGTCCTTCACCGACGTCACCGAGGAAGCCCGCATCCGCGATGAACTGGAACAGACCCTTGAACAGCTAGAGGAACGGGTGGAGGCCCGCACGCGCGAGTTGAGCGAGGCCAACCGCCTGCTCGCCCGCGCCACCAGGGACAAGACCCGCTTCCTTGCCGCTGCCAGTCACGACCTGCTGCAACCGCTCCATGCTGCGCGTCTGTTCACAGCCGCTCTGGGCAGGTCGGTGCCCGACAAGGAAAAGCCGCTTGTGGGCCGTGTCGACGGCGCGATTGTCGCAGCCGAAGAACTGCTGCGCGCTTTGCTGGACATTTCCCGGCTCGATGCCGGTGGGGTCACGCCCGAGACCGAACCGGTTGCCCTTGGTCCATTCCTCGACGATTTGGTTGCGAGTTTTCAGCCTTCCGCCGAAGCCAAGGGTCTCTCGCTCAGGACAGGACCGCTTTTCGGCCATATCGAGACCGATCCCGGCCTGCTGCGCTCGGTCATGCAGAACTTCCTGTCCAACGCACTGCGCTATACCGAGCGCGGGGGCGTGCTCGTGGGCGTGCGCAAGCGCGGGGACATGCTGCGCATCGACGTAATCGACAGCGGCGTGGGCTTCGAGCCGGAGCAGTCGGAAGCGATTTTCCGCGAGTTCACCCGATTGGGCACAACGGAAGCCGAGGGACTGGGGCTGGGGCTCGCACTCGTCGAGCGCATCGTCAGGCTTCTGGGCGGGCGCATCGAAGTCGATGCGCGGCCCGGTCATGGCAGCCGCTTCAGCCTCATGCTGCCCGCACGTGAGGCGGACGATCAGCCAGCCCAAGCCCGGGTGGACCCCGCCCCTGCCCCGGCGCCCGGTCATGGACTGACGGTTCTGGTGGTCGACAACGACAGTCGAATTGTCGAGGCGACCGTCGAACTGGTCGAGAGTCTCGGACATCGCGCGATCGGTGTACGGGACACTGCCGGTGCGCTGGCCCATGTCGACGAGATCGACGCGGTTCTGGCCGACTACCGGCTGGACAATGGCGAGGACGGCCTGAGCCTGATCGTGCGGTTGCGTGCCTTGCGCAAGGGCCTTCCGGCCGCGATCTTTACTGCCGAAGTCGGGGGCTCGTTCCGGAGCAAGGCCGAAGCCTCGGGCGTACCGGTCCATGCCAAGCCCGTAGCACCTGAAGTGATAGAGGCCTTCCTCGCCCGTGCGGCGATCATGTCGGTGGGATCAGTGTTGCAGATGCAGTCCGAGAGAACGCGCCACTAGCGCGGCCTGCGTGCGATTGCTCACATCGAGTTTCTTCATGATCGCAGTCATGTGGGCCTTTACGGTCGCTTCGGTAATGCCGAGGCCATAGGCGATCTGCTTGTTGAGCTGCCCATCGAGCACCGCCAGCAGCACCTTGAGCTGCATGGGTGTAAGGTCCGCAACTTCATTGCGGATCGGCTCGAGTTCGCCGCCGGTCCGAGGCGCGTTGCCGCCTGCGGGCGCATGACCTCCCAGCGCCTTTGCCACGGCCTCTTCGATTTGGACGAGATCGCTGTCCTTGCGCAGGAAACCGATGGCTCCGAAGGCGCGGGCCTCTTCTGCTGCGGACTCCCCCTCGGCGCTCGACACGACGAGGATCGGTACCTTGGGCCTTTCGGCGTGTATCAGGGCGATTCCCGAAAACCCGATGGCACCTGGCATCTTGAGGTCGAGCAGAACCAGCGCGAGGTCGTCCAGTTCACAGGCCAGCCGCGAAGCTGCCGGGAGCGTCCCGGCTTCGACGATCCGTGCATCTGGGGCCACCTGCCCCACCGCCAGGGTCAATGCCTGGCGGAAGAGCGGGTGGTCGTCGGCGATGAGAACGCTGCGGCTCACGCCCCCTTGGCCCCCTGTTCCTTCAGGCAGTCGCCGGTTGCGGCCGGTTGGCGATCAGATTGTCGACCACCGAGGGGTCTGCCAGCGTCGAAGTATCGCCAAGGTTGGAGAAGTCGTTCTCGCCGATCTTGCGCAGGATGCGGCGCATGATCTTGCCCGAGCGGGTTTTGGGCAGGCCCGGCGCGAACTGGATCACGTCCGGCGTGGCGATCGGGCCAATTTCCTGACGGACCCACTGGACGAGTTCCTTGCGCAGGGCCTCGTCCGGCTCGACTTCGGAGTTGCAGGTGACGAAGGCGTAGATGCCCTGCCCCTTGATCTCGTGCGGCATGCCGACGACGGCCGCTTCGGCAACCTTGGCATGAGCGACAAGCGCGGACTCGATCTCGGCAGTGCCCATGCGATGGCCCGATACGTTGATGACGTCATCGATGCGGCCAGTGATCCAGTAATACCCGTCCTCGTCGCGGCGGGCGCCCGCCCCCCGGC